>JAZSJE010000109.1:0-2431 GCA_045534135.1 Eubacteriales bacterium | reverse complement strand
ATTGAGTTTGGTCAAGCTTTTTAAAGCTTGCGGGTCATAGGGCGGAGCCCTAACAAAAACGGCGTTTCTTTTTTGTTTCTTTTTTCTTTGCGCCAATAGTGCCAAAGAAAAAAGATAAAGACGCGTAGCGGCTTCTTTTCTTTTACTTTTCTCGTGATAAAAGTAAGCAAAAGAACTTCATTCATGGGAATTTGTTGTTGTCTAATTCTGATCGCTGACACAGTTCGCGCGGACACGAGGATCAAGCATTGCCGCTAAACCTTAAATCTCCTCGCGTAAGGGCATCTTTTGCAAAGCTCCTCTACGGCGCGCTTGCGCTTAAAGCCCTCGGCTATGCCTTTTGCGCGCTCTGAGTCAAGAATTTCTCTTATATCGCTCTCAAATATATTTCCAAGCGTCATATCTCCCTCGGCATCAAGGCAGCAGGGAACAACGCTTCCGTCGACCAGAATCGCAAAATGATCGCCAAGGCCGTGGCAAAATACCCTCTCACCTAAGGGCTCCGCGTCTATATTTGGCCATTCAAAGCGCTCACCGTATTCTATGTGCAGCTTATCTCTTATTCTTGCCCCGCGTGCTCCAAGCGTCCACTCGCCTCCGAAGTATTTTTTTAGCAGGGATAGGGTGATCTCGTTCCTTTGTGCGGCGGCATCGCCACTTTCGTCGTCGGCTATATTCCAAAGACGCAAAACGGTAAGAACTCCCGCCCTTGATGCTTTGTCTGCAAATTCTATGCAGCTCTCTATATATTCGATTTGTTTATCCTTGTCCGCGTCCTCAAAGCTGTGCAGAGAGATATTTACCTTATAAACTCCCGAGAGGATGAGTGCCTCACCGCATTTTTTCAGCAGAGTGCCATTGGTCGTGATGGCAACCTTGAATCCGCACTTTGAGGCATATTCGATGAAGGTCGGCAGCATCGGATGAGTCAGAGGCTCACCGAGCACGTGCAGATAAAGATATTCGGTTATTCCTCTCAGATTTCCCGCAATTCTCGCGAATTCTCCTAAGGTCATCTGCTTTTTTTTGCGGCGTGTTCCGTGACAGAACGAGCAGCTCATATTACATGTGTTTGTTATTTCTACGTAAGCTCTTGAGTACACAGTGCACCTCCAATTTTTTCTGCATAAATTATATCACTCAAAAGAAAAAATTTCAAGTGGTGAAGCACTATTCACTTATTGACAGAGAGTGTATATTGTGGTATAATTATGGTAACAGTTAAATTGGGAGGATGTTTAATTATGAAAAAACTTATTTTTGCGATTATCGCTATAGCAGCCATAATTTTTATCGTTCGCGTTATCAAAGAGAAAAAGAGACTTGCAACTAAGGATCCCCTTGATCTGGAGGACGATGAATGATAATTACAAGCGGTATTAAATACGTTGGCGTTAACGATCACGATATTGACCTTTTTGAGGGTCAGTATATCGTTCCTAACGGCATGGCGTATAACTCCTACGTGGTTATCGGTGAAAAAATTGCCATAATGGATACCGTTGACGCAAGATTTGCTCACGAGTGGCTTGATAATATCGAGAAGGCGCTTGACGGCAAAAAGCCCGACTATCTTGTAGTTCAGCATATGGAACCCGACCACTCGGCTAATATCGTTTCTTTTGTCAAGGCTTACCCAAACGCTAAAATAGTTTCATCTGCCAAGGCGTTCGTTATGATGAAGAATTTCTTCGGCGACGATTTTGCGGACAGGCAGGTTGTCGTTAAGGAGGGAGATACGCTCGATCTCGGCGGCAGAACGCTTGCCTTTGTCGGCGCGCCTATGGTGCACTGGCCTGAGGTGATCGTGACCTATGACACAAAGGACAAGGTTCTTTTCTCGGCTGACGGCTTTGGAAAGTTCGGTGCTCTTGACGTTGAGGAGGAGTGGGCTTGTGAGGCGAGAAGATATTATATCGGTATCGTTGGCAAGTACGGCGCTCAGGTGCAGGCACTTCTCAAAAAGGCGGCAGGACTTGATATTTCGATCATCTGCCCGCTTCACGGACCTGTTCTTAACGAAAATCTCGGTTATTATCTGGATCTTTACAATACCTGGTCAAGCTATCAGAGCGAGAGCGAGGGTATTGTTATTGCTTATACCTCTGTTTACGGAAACACCAAGAAGGCGGTTATGCTGCTTGCTGAAAAGCTTAAGGCAAACGGCTGTCCCAAGGTGGTCATAAACGATCTCGCAAGATGCGATATGGCAGAGGCAGTTGAGGATGCGTTCAGATACAATAAGATCGTTTTCGCGACTACTACCTATAATGCGGATATATTCCCCTTTATGAGAGAATTTATCTGGCAACTTACCAAACGTCGTTTCCATTATAAGACGGTTGCCTTCATTGAAAACGGAAGCTGGGCACCCCTTGAAAACAAGGTAATAAAGCTTATGCATGAGGGATCTAAAAACATTACATACGCG
>JAZSJE010000126.1:0-2867 GCA_045534135.1 Eubacteriales bacterium | reverse complement strand
AAAGGTTCGCCTTATAGATTACTCATCCGCAGGCAAAACATGGGATAAAAAATCCATGTGCGGCGCGTGGTTATATAGAAAGTAAACATAACTAGGTCCGCCTATCCGTTTTCAGATCTATAAACATTATTTATGAGAAATATATCGTTTACCTATGTGTCCTAAAGAATGTTCATACTGCAACTACGGATTATGCATTATGAAAGGAGTAAATAAAATGAAATCTCAAATTTGGATCAAAAGTCCTGAAGATATCGAGGGAGCGGTGCTAACCTTTAAAAAGGATTTTGAAATAAAACCTTCAGTTAAGAAGGCTACGTTGCATGCGTCGTGTCTGGGGATCTATAAGGCAACTCTTAATGGAGAAAGATTGGGAGAGCAAGTGCTTACACCGGGACTTACGTGTTACAGTGACCGTATTCAATATAACAGCTATGACGTAACCGAAATACTTCGCGAAAATAACACGCTTGAGATATCCGTCGGTCCAGGTTGGGCAGCTGGTCATTACGGCCCTCGCGGAAAATATCACCCGTGGGGAAATAGCGCCCAAGCTGTTGCGGAGCTTGAGCTATTGTCAGCAGACGGAAGCGTAAGCTATATCACCACGGACGATACGTGGCAGGTTTATACCAACGAAGTAACCCATTCCGATATCTACCTTGGAGAAACCGTTGATAAAACTGCTGATATAAAATATCTCGGAAACGCTATACCCGCAAAGTCTTTTACCCTCGTGCCACAAATTGGCGCAGATATCGTAGAAAATGAAATCCTTTCACCCGTAAAGCTTATTGTTACTCCAAAAGGCGAAAATGTAATTGACTTTGGACAAAATATAACGGGATACGTATCTTTGAATATAAAGGGCAACAGAGGAGACAGAGTCGTTCTTTCTTTTGGAGAGGTACTTGACAAAGACGGAAATTTCTACAACGCAAACTACCGTAAAGCCGCCACGCCCGTTATATACGTTTTAAGCGGTGATGCGGACAGCTTTAAGCCCACATATTCATTCCAAGGATTTAGATACGTAAGAATTGACGAATATCCTTTTGGTGACATTGACCTTGACGGTTTCAGAGCCATCGTTGTTCACTCAAAAATGGAGCGCACGGGCTATTTCACATGTGGAGATAAACGCATTAATCAGCTTTACAGCAACATAATTTGGGGACAAAAGGGTAACTATCTCGATATTCCCACAGATTGCCCTCAGCGCGACGAGAGACTTGGTTGGACAGGGGATGCGCAAGTATTCTGCAGAACTGCCGCAACCAATTTTGACGTTCGTCAATTTTTCAAAAAATGGCTTGGAGACCTTCGTGCAGAGCAAAGAAGCAACGGTGCTGTTCTTGGTGTATGTCCCGAAAACTATAACGATGCATATTGCACACGCATTTCCGCAGGTTGGGGAGATGCGGCGACAATAATTCCTTGGACACTTTATGAAATATATAATGACAAGTCATTTCTTACCGAAAACTTTGAATTGATGAAGAAATGGGTAAACTACATACGAGGTGTCGGAGACGAAGAATATCTGTGGCTTACAGGTTATCATTACGGAGATTGGCTCGCTATGGATGCAGGAGAGGATTCCTACGTTGGAGCCACCTCCACAGATCTTGTCGCAACCGCGTTTTACGCACATTCTACCGAGCTTTTAGTCAAAGCAGGACATGTTCTCGGTCAAGATATGTCCAAATATGAACAGCTCTACAAAAACATAGTAAAACGCTTCCGTGAATACTTTATGGAAAACGGTATGCCAAAGGAAGAATTCCCTTATACTGAGATCATTCCAAAAGGGAAGACCACTGTAGTTGACAAGGAGCGCAGAGGAATAACGCAAACCGCTATTACTCTTATACTCCACTTTAATCTGTGTTTGCCCGAAGAACGCGAGGCTCTTGTCGAAAAGCTAAGTGAGCTTATCCGTAATTTCGACGGAAGAATGTCAACAGGCTTTCTTGGCACTCCCTACATTCTTCACGCGCTGTCAGAGTGCGGCAAAAACGACGTAGCGTATAACTTATTCTTCCAAAATAAGAATCCATCATGGCTTTATTCCGTTGAGCATGGGGCAACAACGATTTGGGAGCATTGGAACGGAATAAAAGAAGACGGTAGCTTTTGGAGCACGGATATGAACTCCTTTAACCATTACGCATACGGCTGTGTTGCCGAATGGATGTACGGGACAATATGCGGAGTTCAGCCTGTTGAGGCAGGATATAAGCGTATTCGTCTATCTCCCGTACCCGACAAACGACTCGGGTTTGCCAAATGTACGCTCGAAACTGTATCCGGACGAATTGAAAGCTATTGGCACTATGATTCGGGTAAGATAAACTTTGAGTTTTACGTGCCTTGCGGTGTTGTCGCGGATATTATCTTACCAAACGGCTTTTGTGAAACGGTTACACAAGGAAAGCACGTATACAATATTACGGAAAAATAATCATTGGAGAAAATAAGAAATGAATATAAAGGAATTGATCGCGGGAAGACGTGACTGCAAGTGCGGAAAAGATCATATCTGTCCTATCGAAAGTGTGGTCATATCCGAAAACGCGTTTGACCGTCTTCCTGCATTGATTGAAAAGTATTCAAATATTCTCGTCGTAGCGGATAGCAATACCTACGCTGTATGCGGAGAAGCAGTAGATAAAAAATTAGCTTCAAAGCGAATTGATACGCTTATCTATAAGCGAGAGGGGATTTTAGTTCCCAATGAGGAATCGATAGCTGAGCTTAGAGCACATGTTACCGATAAGACCGACCTTATTATCGGCATCGGCTCGGGTGTTATAAACGACCTTTGTAAGCACGTAAGCTTTGCCTGCGGACTCCCGTATTACATA
>JAZSJE010000214.1:0-2148 GCA_045534135.1 Eubacteriales bacterium | reverse complement strand
GGGGTATTATCCTTTGGATAAAAATACACGACTACCTTTTTGCCAAGAAAATCCGACAGTTTTACTATCTTTCCTTCCCTGTCGCTCAGGGCAAACTCAGGAGCTTTCATTCCTATTTCCAACATTTTATGTCCTCTTTCATTCTATTATTTTTACAAGCTCATCCATGCTCTTTCGTTTTTTTTCGCTGAGCTTATCACCGTCTTTAGCGTACCCGAGAGTTATTGCCAAACGTACTGTGCCCTCTACCTCACATATCTGTGCCATCTTTTCACTGTCTACCCAGCCAAGTATGCAGGTGCCGAGCCCCTGTGCGGTTGCCTCTGCGGTTATATAAGCTGACAAAATTCCTATGTCAATTGAACGGTAATCGTTTCTCTTTATTCGCGATCCGACAGCGGCTATCATTCCGTAAGGCTCCTCAGATATAACCAACAGTATAGGGGCATCACTTGCAAAGCCGTTCATACCCATTCCCTGAACCGCTTTAATTGCCTTTTTAGCCACATTCCCCTTGCAAACTGTAATTCTATAAGGCTGAGAATTGCAAGCTGATGGAGCAAGTCTTGCGCTTTCCAGGATCGCATCAAGCTTCTCAGGCTCTATTTCTTTTGATGGATCGTAGCTTCGACAGGATCGTCTGTTATCGGCTATCTCACGAAAATTCATATTGTTCCTCCCTTATATAACCTCAATTAAAAAGCTTACCGGTCTAAATCCGTCGTTACAGGATATCATCGCTGAATACTCATTTTTCATCCAGCCGTCATAAAAGTTTTTGCCTCCACCTGAAAGCGCTTTAACAAAATATTCCATGCTCTCCCACGCACTGCTGCAAAATCCCTCGGGACACTCCCCGTTTCGTGATATAAATGTCATACCAAGCCGCATATCGCACGCATGCTCGATAGGATTTTCGTATATCTCGATCAAATCGTCATATCGTGCCATGCGCATTACAGTAATCCTGACGTCCTTCATAAAAACCTCTTTAGCTAATTTTAGATATTTCTCTTGTATTATACCATAAGTATTTATATTTTTCAACACGGCTTTAAGATTTTGTTGACATTATGACTGACTTATGATAGAATATAGGGGTCGATTTATAAATGAGGTAACGTCATGGGATATTTTGAAATTTTTCTTACGGGTATAGGTCTTGCAATGGACGCGTTTGCGGTATCCATCTGTAAGGGTATAAAAATGCCTAAGCTCAAAAAGCTTAGAATTGTAATAATAGCTACCTTTTTTGGCGGATTTCAGATGCTTATGCCTCTTATAGGTTGGCTTCTCGGCAAGCAACTTGTAGAGTACATTTCAGCGTTTGACCATTGGATAGCCTTTGCTCTGCTTGCCTTTATTGGCGGAAAAATGGCTATTGAGTCATTCAAAAAGGACGATGACTGTGATTGCGGCTGTGACGAAAAGCTTGATATCAAGGAGCTGTTTCTACTTGCAATCGCAACGAGTATTGATGCTCTTGCTGTAGGTATAACCTTTTCGATGTACAACATAAATATAGTTTCTTCGATTGGAATAATCGGTGCCATTACCTTTGTTCTCTGCGCCCTCGGTGTCGTTATAGGCAACAAATTCGGTGCTAAATTCAAATCAAAGGCAGAGCTTATAGGCGGTATAGTTCTGGTTGGAATAGGCATAAAGCTGCTTATTGAGGGACTGCTGGAATAAAATAAAAAAAAGAGGCTAAAGCCTCTTTTTTTATTCAAAGCTATCCGCAAAGGTAGTCGCAAGCACGTCGCAGCGCTCGTTATAAGGATGTCCTGTATGTCCGTGTACCCAGACAAAATTTACGGTATGGATCGCCAACAGCTCATCAATTTTTTGCCAGAGCTCGACGTTGAGCACGGGAGATTTATCAGCTTTTTTCCAGCCTCTCTTTTTCCATGACTCAAGCCACCCCTGATTTATCGCGTCGACAAGATACTTTGAATCCGACGTGAGGGTTATCTCGCAAGGCTCTTTAAGTGCCTCCATTCCTGCTATTGCCGCCATAAGCTCCATTCGATTGTTCGTAGTCATAGGCTCACCGCCCGACAACTCCTTTTCTCTACCCGCATAAATGCGGCCTTCACTGTAACCGCCCTTGCCGGGGTTTCCTCTACACGCTCCATCCGTATAAAGCTC
>JAZSJE010000123.1:0-8783 GCA_045534135.1 Eubacteriales bacterium | reverse complement strand
ACCGGGTGTACCCTTCATGTCGGGGTGACCCTGGAGGAAGGAGTCTACCTGACGGAGCTTTGCGAGCTCGCTTTCGTCAAAGAATCCCTTGAGCGCGAGAGCTGCGTAAAGCGCAGGCGCGGTATGCCCCTTTGAAAGAACGAATCTGTCTCTGTCCTCCCACTTGGGATTTTTGGGGTCAACGTTCATTTCCTCAAAGTAAAGATATGCCATGAGGTCTGCGATCGAAAGCGATCCACCGGGATGTCCCGATGCTGCGGCATGTACACCCTCGAGTGCTCCAAGACGGATTTTAGCCGCTGTGTTTTTCAAAAAGTTAAGCTTTGTCTGTTCCATGAAAATTTCAACCTTTCATATATATTTGTACTTTTTGATTTTTAAAAGTTAAAGCTTTACAAAGCCGAGCTTTTTCTCGACCTTGCCGAGTGTTCTGCGAGCGTAGTAGGATGCTTCCTCAGCGCCCTTTTTCATCTGCGCTTCAAGGAATGCTTTGTCTGCCATAAGCTCCTTGAATTTTTGCTGAACGGGAGCGAGAGCGTCGGCACAAGCCTCCCCGACCGCAAGCTTGAAGTCACCATAGCCCTTGCCGTCAAATTCGCGCTCTATCTCATCAAAGCTCTTGCCTGTGTAGCAGGAGTAGATTGTCATGAGATTATTTATGCCGTCCTTACCCTCAGCAAAACGAACACAGGTGTCGGAGTCGGTAACAGCCCTCTTGAATTTACGGATTATGGTATCCTTATCATCAAGAATGTAAACCACCGCATTGGGATTTTCATCAGATTTTGACATCTTTTTCTGGGGCTCGGCAAGCGACATGATCTTCATTCCCGATTTCGAGATTATGGGCTCGGGAACAGTGAAGGTGCCGGGATAGAGCTGATTGAAGCGCTCGGCTATGTCGCGGCAGAGCTCAACGTGCTGCTTCTGGTCTATTCCTACGGGAACTACGTCGGTCTGGTAGAGAAGAATATCTGCTGCCATAAGAACGGGGTAGGTGAAAAGACCTGCGTTTATATTGTCCGCGTGCTTGGAGCTCTTGTCCTTGAACTGAGTCATTCTCGATAGCTCACCGAACATGGTGAAGCAGTTGAGCAACCACGCAAGCTGTGCGTGCTCATGAACGTGTGATTGAACGTAAAGAGTATTCTTCTCGGGATCAAGTCCGCAAGCCATGTAAAGCGCGAGAGTTTCATAGGTCCTGCGGCGAAGCTCGGCGGGAACTTGACGGACGGTGATCGCGTGCTGATCGACTACACAGTAAAAGCACTTGTAATCTTTGGAATAAGTAGCAAAATTACGGATAGCACCAAGGTAATTTCCTATGGTAAGATTTCCGCTGGGCTGAACGCCCGAGTATGAGATCTTTTGATCCTGAAACATGTTGTATAAATCCTCCGTGAATAAATCAAAGTGAAGCGAAAACCTCGCCGAGGCGCTTGACACCCTCTACTATCTGCTCGTCCGAAGGGGTTGAGTAATTCAGACGGAATGAGGGGGATTTCGCCTCTGTATCGCAGTTGAAAGCGGTTCCCGGAACAACGGCGACCTTCTTTTCGATAGCCTTCTTTACTATCATCGAAGCATCGTCGCAGTCCTTAACGGTGCCCCAGATAAATAGACCTCCCTCAGGGCGGGTGAAGGTAACCTTATCTGCGGGAACATATTTGTCAAGACTTTCAAGCATGAGATTGCACTTTCTGCGATAAAGATCGTTTATTCCCGCAATATGAGTATCAAGGTCACATTCTGTCATATACTTGTAGCAGAGCATCTGAAAAAATCCGTTTGTATGAACGTCCTCGCCCTGCTTTGCGACTGCCATCTTCGAGCAAATAGCAGAGGGAGCGACGATAAAACCGACTCTCATTCCCGCAGAAAGGATCTTTGAGAAGGAGGAGCAGTAAATGACGCGCCCTTCCGTGTCGAGAGCTTTAAGCGTGGGAATATCCTCACCCGCGAAGCGAAGCTCTCCGTAAGGGTTGTCCTCTATAATGACGATATCGTACTTTTTAGCAAGCTCAAGTATCGCAAGACGCTTCTGAAGGCTTGTGGTGATACCTGTAGGGTTGTGGAACGTGGGTATCAGGTACATAAGCTTTGCGTTGGGGGTGTTTTTGAGTGTTTCCTCCAAAGCTTCAAGTGAAATTCCGTCTTCCTCCATAGGAACACCTATGGGGGTAGCTCCGTTAGAGCGGAAGGAATTGAGCGAGCCTATGAAGCTGGGGTTTTCGCATATAATCGCGTCACCCTCGTTGCAGAATACCTTGCAAGCGAGCTCGATACCCTGTTGACCGCCCGAAACGACTATAACGCTGTCATTCTCACGCACCATGCTCTCGCCAAAGCGCTTTTTCTGACGGGCAGCTATTGCGTCACGCAGGGGAGTGTAGCCCTCTGTAATTCCGTACTGAAGGGCGGCAGTAGACTGATTTGCGAATATGTCGGCAGAAAGCTTTGACAATTCTTCAACAGGGAAGGATTCAGGAGAAGGGTTGCCCGCCGCGAAGGATATTATCGTAGGGTCGGTAAGACTTTTGAAAATTTCTCTTATAGCCGAGGGCTTGAGTCCGGCTATTTTATCTGAAAATTTATATTCCATTTTTAAAACTCCTTAGAATATTCTATCTCCTTATAATAATATCACATATTCTTTAAAAAGTCAATTGACTTTTGCATTAAAATATGATATTATTATATGTGAAAAGAGATACAAATTCAACATTTGGAGATGCATGATGATAAAAATAGAGAGAAGCTCGGTAATGAACTTTGAAAATGCTATAAGAGGAGCGAGAAATCCTCTTAATAGCTGGAGCAGAATGGATAGCTATTACGACGAGAAGGGTAATTATATTTTGGGAGAAAATGATCTCTCGCTTGCAAAAAAGCTTGCTCACGCCGGAAGTGATCACAGAAAATTTCTCCGTCAGATCTTTGTGTCGGTCGATATAACCGCACCTCTTTATTGGTGGAAGGAATTTGATACGTACAAGGTAGGCACGGTGGCAAATTCTTGCAGTACGATGCATAAGATACACGCTAAGGCATTTGAAAGAGAGGATTTTTCCTGCGACAGACTTGATGAGGGCGGACTTGCCGCACTCGACGCTCTGATCGTTTATCTTGAGAGAGAGAGAGTAAAATTCTGCGAGGATAAGACAGACAAGCAGGCATGGCACAATATGATACAGCTTTTGCCGTCAAGCTACAACCAGATGAGAACTGTAAGTCTGAACTACGAAAATCTTATCAATATATACTATGCGAGAAGAACACATAAGCTTGCCGAGTGGCATACACTCTGTGAGTGGATAGAAAATCTTCCTTACGCTAAGGATATAATATTGATCAAGGAATGAAGTATAAAGTATAAATAAAGGGGTCTGAACACAATAGGAGTGTGCAGGCTCTTTTTTTGCCTTTGATTTGTCAAAAAAATGACGAAACCGGCAAAAAAATATGTAAAAGCTATTGACTTTTATTAAAAAAACAGTATAATAGTATTTGTATTTTTGTAATTTTAAGATACAATATTTCATTTTACGGAGGTTCATTTATTATGAACAGAGTTTATAACTTTTCGGCGGGCCCCTCTATGCTACCTCTTGAAGTCCTTGAAAAAGCAGCAGCGGAGCTCGTTTGCTACGGTACTTCCGGAATGTCGGTTATGGAGATGTCACATCGATCTCCGGACTATGAAGCGATCATAAACGATGCAGAGGCTATGCTTCGCAAGCTTATGAACATTCCCGATAACTACAAGGTGCTTTTCCTTCAGGGCGGAGCATCCACTCAGTTTGCGGCAGTACCCCTCAACCTCATCAAGAGAACGGGTAAGGCTGATTACGTAGTATCAGGTCAGTTCTCCGGTAAGGCATTCAAAGAGGCACAGAAGCTCGGTTACGACGTTAAGTGCATCGCTACTACCAAGGAAGATAACTTTGATCACGTTCCCGTAGTTACCAAGGATATGATCAGAGAGGATGCAGCTTATCTGCACATCTGCTTCAACAACACTATTTACGGAACAAAGTACCCCTACATTCCCGAAACGGGTGATATTCCTCTGGTTGCAGACCTTTCTTCCTGCATCATCTCCGAGCCCGTTGACGTAAGCAAGTTCGGTGTTATCTATGCAGGCGCACAGAAGAACATGGCTCCCGCAGGACTTACTCTCCTTATCGTTCGTGAGGATCTTCTCGACTATGCTGAGGAAAAGATGCCCACTATGCTTGAGTGGAAGACTATGGCGGAGAATGGCTCTATGTACAATACTCCTCCTTGCTATACCATCTATATGGCTAAGCTTGTTTATGAGTGGATACTCAACATGGGCGGACTTGAGGTTATGAAGGAAAAGAACGTAAAGAAGGCAGCTCTTCTTTACGACTATCTTGATAGCCAGGATTACTACATGGCACCCGTTAAGAAGGAGAGCCGTTCTATGATGAACGTTACCTTCGTTACCGGTGATGCTGATCTCGACAAGAAGTTCGCTTCTGAGGCTGCTAAGGTAGGTCTTAAGAACCTTAAGGGACACCGTTCTGTTGGCGGAATGAGAGCTTCTATATACAATGCAATGTCTTCCGAGGGCGTTGAGGCACTCGTTGCATTCATGAAGAAGTTTGCGCAGGAAAATCCCAAGGGCTAAAATAAAGTCTTAATTAGGGCAGGGCATTGTCCTGCCCTCAAATTATAATTATCTTAAAGAGGAAAACAAAATGAAAAACATACTTTGTCTTAATAAGATCGCAGCTTGCGGCACAGACCTTCTCGACAAGAGCGAGTATACTGTAGCTACCGCTGATATAGCTGCCCCCGATGCTATCATGGTTCGTTCCGCTGTTATGCACGAGATGACCTTTGGCGCGGAACTTAAGGCTATCGCGAGAGCAGGCGCTGGCGTAAACAACATTCCCGTTGACCGTTGCGCAAAGGAGGGTATCGTAGTTTTCAATACTCCCGGTGCTAACGCAAACGGTGTTAAGGAGCTTGCGGTATGCGCTCTTATGCTTGCGTCACGTGACGTAGCAGGCGCTATCAAGTGGGCTGATACTCTCGTTGGAACAGAGGGCGTTGCTAAGGCTGTTGAGGCAGGAAAGTCCAAGTTTGCAGGTGTCGAGATCAAGGGCAAGACTCTTGGTGTTATCGGCCTTGGCGCGATAGGCGCGCTCGTTGCTAATGCAGCTATCGACCTTGGTATGAAGGTCATCGGTTGCGACCCCTTTATGAGCGTTGACGCTGCATGGAAGCTCAATCCCGCTGTACAGAAGGCGGCTACCTTTGATGAGGTGTTCGCAAAGGCTGACTACATTACTCTCCACGTTCCCGCAACAAAGGATACTAAGGGTATGATAAATGAGGCTACTCTCGCTACCATGAAGGATGGCGTAAGAGTTATAAACCTCGCTCGCGCGGACCTCGTTAACAGCGCTGATATAAAGGTGGCTATCGAGAACGGAAAGGTAGCTTCTTACGTTACCGATTTCCCCACCGAGGAAACAGTAGGAGTAAAGGGAATAGTTGCTATTCCTCACCTTGGAGCATCCACCGCTGAGTCTGAGGACAACTGTGCGGTTATGGCTGCGCTCCAGCTCGACGATTTCCTCCGTAACGGAAATATCAAGAACAGCGTAAACTTCCCGAACGTTGAAATGGCAAGAAGCGGCGACAAGAGAATTTGCGTTCTTCACGCTGCGGGCGACGATATGGTTGCAAAGATCACCGCGGCTATTGGCGGTGTAGTTGCCATTGCAAGCAAGGCTCGCGGAGAGAATGCTTACACCATCGTTGACGTAAACGGTTGTCCTTGCGAGGCTGTTAAGGCACTTAACGCAATGGATGAGGTCTACAAGGCTTACGCTATCTAACCTGAAAACTAAAGAAAAGAACCGCACTGTTAAACAGTGCGGTTTTATTTTTGCTTTTTTGCAGTATTTTGTCATTTTTTTGAGTATATTAAAGATAAAAGAAAAAATGTCGCTTTTTAAGCGACCGAAAGTTTCTTTACATATGTTATATTATTTGATATAGTCTTATAAACGGGAGGGCCTATGCCAATAAAGATAACCAAGCAGGATATAACTAAAATGCAATGTGATGCTATTGTCAGTGCTACGAATGTAAATCTATTGCCCAGCAAGGACGGGATAGATGCCGCTATACACGCGGCTGCAGGAAAGAAGCTTGCTCAGGCATGCAAAGAAATAGGGTGGGTAAATATAGGAGAAGCGGTAATTACCGATGCCTTTGAGCTGCCCTGTAAGCACGTGATACATACAGCGAGCCCAACGTGGAGCAGCAATGAAATGTGGAGTCAGGATAGCCTTGAAGCCTGCTATACTTCTTCACTCTCGCTTGCGCTTAAATATAATTGCGAGAGTGTGGCGGTACCGCTTATATCCTCCAATAAGGAGAGATATCCTAAGGACAGGGCAATACGAACGGCGATGAATGCAATAGGTGATTTCCTTTTGGATAACGAGATGACAGTATATCTTGCTGTAAGTGATAAAACACCTCACGAGTATAACCGACAGCTTTATTCCATGATAATATCCTACATGGATGCCCTTGGACCCAACTTCATTGATAACGTTTCAAGCAAAAAAACAAAAGAAGCATTGGAGAACTTGAAGCAAGAGCGCAAAGAACGTGCTGAGCGTGAGAAACGTGAGGCTGAGGAGCGTTACAGACATGAGGAGGAAGAAAGAAGGTGTCGACAAGCCGCGAGCGGAGCTGACAGACCTAAAACTTACTCTAAGGCAGCTACACTTTGGCATGCTTTCCCTAAGGATGGGCATTCCCCAAAAGAAAGCTACCGCGCCGCAAGAAAAGAAATATACGAGTTTTATGAGAGTGAAAACGAGCGAATGCTCTGCCTTCCCAAAATGGATAGCCGCTTTCAGCTTGATAAAAGCTTTGCCGAGCTTTTGTTTATGTTTATAGATAAAAGCGGAATGAGTGACGTAGAGTGCTATAAGCGGGCAAACGTTGATAGAAAGACCTTCTCTAAGATAAAATGCAATAAAGATTACAGACCGGGAAAGGTTACTGCAATTTCATTAGCGATAGCGCTTGAGCTTAACATTGCAGACACAAATTTGCTTTTGCGCACGCTTGGAATGACCTTGTCGAACAGCATTGAGTTTGACGTCATCATACAATATTTTATAAGGCGCGGAATATATGATATAAATCTTATAAACGAAACACTTTTTGAATTTGACCAGATTCTTCTTGGTTCATAAATGTCGCTCGGGGAGCGACCAAACCTCCTTTTCTTTGGTGTATAATAAATTCACAAACAAAGAAAAGGAGGTTTTTGTGTGAAAAACAAAATTACAGAAATGGTCTTTATCCTCGACAAAAGCGGATCAATGGCGGGATATGAGGAGGACACGGTCGGCGGATTTAACGCTATGATAGAGAGGCAACGCAGGCTAGATGGTAAGGCGTACGTTTCCACAGTGCTGTTCTCCAATAATTCTGCTATAATACACGATCGAGAGGACTTAAACGACGTAAAGCCTTTAAGGACCGAGGATTTTATCGTGGGAGGAGGCACGGCTCTCCTTGATGCTATCGGCGCGTCAATAGACCATATCGCTAACGTCCACAAATATGCGCGTCCTGAGGACGTACCCGAGCATACGGTTTTCGTTATCAATACAGATGGAATGGAAAACGCGAGCTACATGTATGACGCGGACAAGGTAAAGGGGATGATAAAGATCTATGGTGAAAAATATGGGTGGGAATTTATTTTTCTTGCCGCAAACATTGATGCGGTCAAAACTGCGGGGAATATAGGTATACGCAGAGAAAGAGCAATGAATTTTACGCAGAGTCATGAGGGAGTCAGACGGAATTACAAGATCATGAGTGACGTAATGTGCTGTATGCGAAGCGAATCTAAAAAATTTAACGATATCGATATCAGTAAGATGGAGGAAAATGAAGATGAAAATGAAAATGGATGAACAAACAAGAAAGTCACTTAGGGGGTGCAAAGCAGGGGGCGTCCTTCTTTGGATAATCTTTGGATCAAGTATAATAGGATGCGTTTTTTTGTTGGCGACCATGATGCAAGCAGGTACTGCCGGAGGAGCGCTTTCTTTGCTTCTTATGATAGCGGCAGTTCCGTTTCTTTGCGCGTGGACGGCAAAATCGACTATACGTATTACCAGATGGATAGAAAGCAATACTTATGTTGATACCGAAAACAGGACATTTAAGCAGAGAGAGACAGATAAGGATCACGACGAGGATGGCGATGAGTGATATTACCGACACGGAAGAAAAAGCGGCAAGAAAAAAAGTTTTAAAAATATGATGTAAAGGGCTAAATTTTTGGCTAAATTTATTGACAAGCACCTGCCTATTGTGCTATAATTACTCTGTTATATGAAATTTCGAAAGGCAAAACTTGCATTTTTGAATTTTGGTAAATCTATATTTAGGAAGGTATTTGAAAATGAGTTTCAAAAATCAGTATCTCAACGAGCTCATGGAGAGAGTAGTTAAGAGAAATCCCAACGAGCCCGAATTCCATCAGACAGTTAAAGAAGTTCTTGAGTCTATCGAGCCTGTTATCGATGCACGTCCTGACCTCGTTAAGGCGGGCGTTATCGAGAGAATGGTAGAGCCCGAGAGAATAATCAAGTTCCGTGTTCCGTGGGTTGACGACAACGGCAAGCCTCAGGTAAACCGCGACTACCGTGTACAGTTCAACTCTGCTATCGGCCCCTACAAGCGAGGTCTCCGTTTCCATCCCTCCG
>JAZSJE010000229.1:0-3477 GCA_045534135.1 Eubacteriales bacterium | reverse complement strand
CCTTTCTGTAAAGTTCTGCTGGCGTGTCACGTAATTGGCCACGCCGTAGCCTACCGCTTTGCCGTCCAGCTGAGAAATGACGATGATCGGCTGGCGGTTGGCGGCGGTGAAATTATAGCTTGCATTGATCGCCGCCGTGGATGGAATATACGTTCTCGCCCGAGTGCAGGATCTCTGCCGATTTCTTGACGCAGAAGGTATGTACGGTTATATTTTCGGGCGAGAGCGAAATTATCTCGTCCATAGTTTTTGAAAATATCTTAAAGTTATCCCCGGGGAGTCCCGCAATAAGGTCAACGTTTACCGTACGTATTTCCGCCTTACGGGCATCCTCGTATGCTGTGTAAAATTGCTTTATAGTATGGTTTCTTCCCACCCCACAAAGCACCTCATCGCAAAGGCTCTGCGGATTTACGCTTACTCTCGTTACACCGTATTCCTTGGCGATCGCAAATTTATCATAAGTGATAGTATCAGGTCTGCCCGCTTCAAGCGTAAATTCATCGAGAAGCGACACGTCGGTCATTTGATTTATAAATGCGAGAAGATCGCGAAGCTGATACGAATCAAGTATCGTCGGTGTTCCTCCGCCTATATAAACGGTCCTTACCCTGAGTCCCAGCTTATTTATTATTTCAAAGTTAGATGCGATATCCTTCTTTAATTTTTCAAGATATTCGGGTATTAGTGAGAGAAGCCGCTTTGACGTGTAAGAAACGAATGAACAGTAAGTACATCTGGACGGACAAAACGGTATGGAAATATACACGC
This sequence comes from Eubacteriales bacterium, assembly GCA_045534135.1. Lineage (GTDB taxonomy): Bacteria > Bacillota > Clostridia > Oscillospirales > CAG-272 > HGM12713. Next base: position 2,706 of record JAZSJE010000229.1, on the reverse strand, counting down.
TGCAATCCTTTGGAGATGGCTCACCTACTATGTTTTTCTCGGTTACGGCTATGTTGGTCGCAAGTGCCGCCTTCTTGGGAATAACAAGATAGTCGGTATTAAGAATTCTCTTGACCTTAGTCTTGCTATAGCCCGCATCGAGCATCTCGCTTGCTACCTTTGAGGGACGCACTCCTATCATCATTCCCCACGCGGGGCGATAACCGAGAAGCGCTGTTGCCGCATTGAGAACAGCTCCTCCGATCGCAAGCTTTAACACTCTTTCCTTAGTTCTATCGGGAGTAAATTCGGCAAAATATTCCGCAGATTGGCTCTTGTCCGCAACACTTACAGTAGCATAGGCTTTTACACCCTGCTCGTCCTCCTCAGTCTTAACCGAAATAGTTGTATCGGTTCCGTCCTCCTCCTCGTTCTCGCCAAAACGGGCCCCGGGGAAAAATATCATTCCCAGAGTTTGAACATAATATTTATTTATAGGTGAATCCAATATGATCTTCATATATTCCTACCTCAAAATATTATCATTACTTTTTTTCAAAAGTACGTTACTGTCCATAACTATAGTTACCGGTCCGTCACAAGAAAGGTCTACTGCCATTTCTGCACCGAAAATACCCTTACCTACACTTCGAAGCTCTTTTTCACAAAGTGAGCAAAAATACTCGTAGAGTCTGTTAGCCTCATCAGGAGCAGCCGCGCCCATATAATCGGGGCGCTTGCCCTTTTTGTAGGATGCAAGCAACGTAAAATTGGAAACTATAAGTGCCTCTCCGTCAATATCCTTAAGCGAGAGATTCATCTTATCGTTTTCATCGCAAAAGATGCGAAGTCCTATAATTTTTTCAGCAAGAGCCTCGGCATCACGCTCGGTATCTCCCTTTGCCACACCAAGAAGAACACAAAGTCCCTCAGCACAGCTTCCTACGGTCTTACCCTCTACCGTGACCGCCGCTTTTTTTACTCTTTGCAATACTGCAATCATCCTATCCTCCCAAAGGCATTTCACACTTATTACTGCGAATATCCTCTTGTTATATCCAATACGTTTTCAATAGATTTTAATCTTGATACTATGGAACGGTAATGCTCCACGTTCTTACAGCTTATTTTAAGATTTATGATAGCGCCATCCTCACCGTTCTTGAGCGTATTTATCTGGAGAAGCTGTACCTTCATATCGGCAAGCGCTATAGAAATATCGGCAATAAGTCCCATTCTGTCAAGCACGTAAATGCTGATCTGGGCTTCGTAAAGGTCATGCACAGCGCTTCCCTTTCTTTCCTCCCAGTGCGCGTTTACCCATCGGTCGACATTTTCCGGTGATCTACGGCTAAGCTCTACGTTAGGACAATCCGCCTTGTGAACAGATACACCGTGACCTCTGGTTATAAAGCCAACAACACTATCTCCGGGCAACGGATTACAGCAACGCGCGAATTTAACAAGACAGCCCTCAAGTCCGTCGACGATAATTCCGCCGTTAGATTTGATATTCTTAGGCGCCACCGTCTTGACCTGCTCTGCGGTCATCACCTCAGGTGCTTCAGCTGCCTCCTCCTTGCCATACGTACGCTCGTACTCGTCCTTGAGCTTTCCTATTACCTTGGTAAGCGCTATTCCACCGTACCCAAGCGTATTATAAAGGTCATCTGCACTCATATATCCTATGCGCTGACCGACCGCGGCAACTATCTCGTTACGCTGAGCCTCGGTAAAGGATTTTGTAAAGCGCTTGAATTCCGCGTCTATCATGCTCTTTCCGGCGACGATATTCTCAGGACGCTTTTCTCGCTTGAACCAACCTCTTATCTTTGTTCTTGCTTCACTAGTCTTAACTATATTAAGCCAATCTCGGCTGGGTCCCTTTGAGGAGGATGAGGTAAGTATTTCTATAATATCTCCAGTAACAGGCGCCTTGTCAATAGGCACGATCATACCGTTTATCTTGGCACCTACCATGGAATTTCCAACACCCGAATGTATAGCGTAAGCAAAATCTATAACGGTAGAGCCCTGAGGAAGCGATATAACGTCCCCCTTAGGCGTAAACACAAAGGTTTCGTCCTGGAAAAGATCGGTCTTAAGCGCATCGAGAAACTCATCGGGGTCTGTGGTATTCGACTCGGTTTCAACAAGCTTTGATATCCATTCAAGCTTCTGGTCTACCTCAGCCTTTGTCTTCTCTCCGCTCTTATATTTCCAGTGAGCACAAATACCGTATTCCGCAATGTGATGCATCTCCTGAGTACGTATCTGTACCTCAAACGGAATTCCATCTCGTCCTATTACCGTCGTATGCAACGACTGGTACATGTTGGGCTTAGGCGTCGATATGTAATCCTTAAATCTACCGGGAACAGACTTGAACATTTCGTGTATAAGTCCAAGTGCCGTATAACACTCAAGCTCTGTATCCACGATAATGCGCATTGCGTAAAAATCATAGATCTCATCAAAGCTTTTGCCCTGATTGAACATCTTCTTGTATATGCTGAATATTGATTTTACGCGACCTTCAAGGTGATATTTTATATTATATGCCATAAGATTTTCTTCAACCATCAGTCGTGCACGGTTGAGAAAGTCTATGTTCTCGCCGTATCGGCGGTCAATATCGTTTTTTACTTCCTCGTAGCCTACGGGGTCCAAATATTTAAGCGATAAATTTTCAAGCTCTTGCTTGATCTTCTGGATACCCAAACGATG
>JAZSJE010000211.1:0-15078 GCA_045534135.1 Eubacteriales bacterium | reverse complement strand
TTGACGTAAAGGCAAACCGCTTTGCGAATCTGCTCTTTACAAGAGGTATCAAGCGAGGCGACAAGGTAGCTATCCTTATGATGAACTGTCTTGAATGGCTTCCCATATACTTCGGTATTCTCAAAACGGGCGCTCTCGTTGTTCCCATGAACTACCGCTATTCCTCGGATGAGATAAAGTACTGCCTTGATCTGGCTGACGTTCGTATGCTGGTCTTTGGCCCCGAGTTTATAGAGCGGATCAATAATATCAGGGATGAGATGGATGGGGTAGACGATCTTTTCTTCGTGGGAGAGCGCAAGGATACTCCCGCATATGCGGATAACTACGCGGAGATGACCTATTATTGCTCATCTACCGTTCCACCCGTCGAAATAAGGGACAGTGATGACGGAGCTATATATTTCTCGTCGGGAACGACGGGATTTCCAAAGGCGATACTTCACCGTCACGCAGCTCTCGTGGCTTCCTGCTATACCGAGCAGAAGCATCACAGTCAGACTAAGGAGGACGTGTTCCTCTGTATTCCGCCTCTCTATCATACGGGAGCAAAAATGCACTGGTTCGGTTCGCTGCTCGTTGGCGGAAGGACTGTTCTTCTTCGCGGTGTAAGACCCGAATGGGTGCTCCAGACCGCGTCAGACGAAAAGGCTTCTATCGTCTGGCTTCTCGTTCCGTGGGTCCAGGATATACTTGACTCTATCGACAGGGGCGATATCAGCCTTGACGATTACACGCTTTCCCAGTGGCGGCTTATGCACGTTGGCGCGCAGCCCGTTCCGCCCTCGCTCATAAAGCGCTGGAAGACAAAATTCCCGACACACGATTATGATACAAACTACGGACTTTCCGAGTCGATAGGCCCCGGCTGTGTTCACCTCGGTGTTGAGAATATACATAAAGTCGGAGCTATAGGTAAGGCGGGATATCTGTGGGAGACCAAGATAGTTGACGACAAGGGCGAGCCTGTGGCACGCGGTGAGGTCGGTGAGCTCGCTGTCAAGGGCGCGGGCGTTATGAAATGCTACTATAAGAATCCCGAGGCGACCGCGGAGATACTCAAGGGAGAATGGCTGCTTACGGGAGATATGGCTAAGGAGGATGAGGACGGCTTTATTTATCTGGTCGACAGAAAGAAGGACGTTATCATCAGCGGAGGAGAGAATCTTTATCCCGTACAGATAGAGGATCACCTCAGAGCTTACGAAAAGATAAAGGACGTAGCTGTAATAGGTCTTCCTGACAAGCGTCTTGGCGAGATAGCTACGGCAATTATCGAGATAAAAGAAGGGATGGATTGCACCGAGGGGGAGATAAACGAATTTTGTCTCTCACTTCCCAAATACAAGCGTCCCAAAAAAATAATTTTTGCAAAGGTACCCCGTAATCCCACAGGCAAGATAGAAAAGCCGAAGCTTCGTCAGATATATTGCGGAGGAAGCCTTGTAGAAGCACAGATCAGCGGTTGATTTACCCTAGGAGAAACTCAAAATGAATACCACAACTATTTTTACCTCGGTTTTGGTCGTCTGCTTTTTCGCTCTAATGATAGGCGTCGGATTATATTGTAGACGCAGAGCGAGAACTGTAGATGATTTCGTTCTCGGCGGAAGACGCGTAGGCCCGTGGCTTACAGCGTTTGCCTTTGGAACCTCTTACTTTTCAGCGGTCATATTCGTTGGATACGCAGGTCAGTTCGGTTGGAACTTCGGGCTTGCGTCTACCTGGATAGGACTTGGCAACGCTTTCATCGGCTCACTTCTTGCTTGGCTTATACTCGGCAAGAGAACCAGAGTGATGACGCAGTCTATAAATTCAAAGACTATGCCCGACTTTTTCGAGAAGCGCTTTGGTTCGGATAAGCTTAAGGTGATCGCGTCGGCTATAGTGTTTATTTTTCTCATACCGTATACCGCATCTCTTTACAACGGACTTTCCAGCCTCTTTAATATCGCGTTTGATATACCCTATTGGGCATGTATTCTCGTGATGGCTATACTTACCGGTGTCTACGTTGTGTTCGGTGGCTATATGGCTACCGCTATAAACGATTTCATACAAGGAATAATTATGCTGGTGGGTATAATCGCGGTAGTAGTTGCCGTGCTTATGCAGAACGGCGGTCTTGGCGGCTCTGTGGATGCGCTTGCGGGTATGGCGGGAGAACAGTACACCTCTTTGGCAGGACCTGATCTTATATCTTTGATAACCGTCGTTCTTTTGACTTCACTCGGTACGTGGGGATTGCCTCAGATGATAGGCAAGTTCTACGCTATATCTGATGATAAGGCGGTCAAGAAGGGAACTATCATCTCGACTGTTTTTGCAGTTGTAGTGGCAGGCGGATGCTACTTCCTTGGCGGATTCGGACGACTCTTTGTGGCTTCGGGGCTTGACGGAAAGCCTATTGGCGGATTTGACAGCGTGGTCCCTACCATGCTTTCAGAACTTTCGCCTTACATAATCGGTATCGTTATAGTGCTTGTTCTTTCGGCATCTATGTCCACACTTTCTTCTCTTGTTCTTACCTCGGCGTCTACGCTGACTCTCGACGTTTTCCTTCCCGCGGTCAAGAAGAAGGAATTCGCGGAAAAGAAGAAGATAATAATTATGAGAGTACTCATAATATTCTTCATATTGCTTTCCGCGCTTATTGCTATACTTAAGGATACCGTCCTCAAGGACGTTGCGTTCATAGCGCAGATGATGGGAATATCCTGGGGAGCATTGGCGGGCTCGTTCCTGGCACCCTTCCTTTACGGCTTGTACTGGAAAAAGACGACCAGAGCTGCCGTGTGGTGCTCGTTTGCCTTTGGTGTTACGATAATGGTGACGCAGCTGATACTTTCACTTTGCGGAGCTGTTCCTGCAAGCGGATTCTTCCATTTCGTATTCCAGAATTCGCTTTACACAGGAGTATTGGCTATGTTAGGAGGGCTTATCATAGTTCCCGCGGTCAGCCTTATGACAAAGAAGTCAAGACCTGATAACATTGAAGAAATATTTACTTGCTATAAAAAAATTAAAACAGAGGTTAATTGAAAATGAAAAAGCTTATGTTAGGAAACGAGGCTGTAGCGCGCGGAATGCTTGAGGCAGGGTGCAGCGTAGTATCCAGCTATCCCGGCACTCCCTCGACCGAAATAACCGAATATGCGGCAAAATACGACGAGATATACTGCGAATGGGCACCTAATGAGAAGGTGGCATGCGAGGTAGCCTTCGGTGCCTCTATGGCGGGAGTGAGAAGCGCTTGCTGTATGAAGCACGTTGGACTTAACGTCGCTGCGGACCCGCTCTTTACGATGTCCTACACGGGTGTCAACGGAGGACTTGTGGTCTGCGTTGCCGATGACCCCGGGATGCACTCCTCTCAGAACGAGCAGGATTCACGACACTACGCAAGGGCGTCCAAGATACCTATGCTCGAGCCCTCGGACTCGGTAGAGGCAAAGGAGTTTACAAAGCTCGCGTTTGAACTCTCCGAAAGATACGATACTCCCGTTCTTCTGCGCATGTGCACCAGGATCGCTCACTCTCAGTGCGCGGTAGAGCTTTGCGAGCCTGTTGCGGCAGAAAAGAAGGAGTACGTAAAGAATCCTCAAAAATACATAATGGCACCCGCAAACGCTATAAGAAAGCATCCTGTCGTTGAGCAGAGATGCGCGGATCTCGTAGCTTTTGCCGAAGCCAGTGATCTTAACAGAGTCGAGATGGCAGAGGATAAGAGCCTCGGTATCATCACCTCGGGTACGTGCTATCAGTACGTTAAGGAGGTGTTTGGCGAGCGTGTTTCCGTGCTTAAGCTCGGACTTGTTTACCCGCTTCCCGAAAAGCTTGTACTCGATTTTGCCGCTAAGTTTGACAGAGTGGTAGTTATCGAGGAGCTTGATCCCGTTATCGAGAATCACTGCAAGTCGCTTGGACTTTCGGTTGACGGAAAGAATATTTTCCCCATCTGCGGTGAGTTCTCACAGAGCCTTATCGCAAGGGTAATGGGAGTTGAAGGCAAGGAATTCACAGCGTCTGACGACGTTATCCCCGTTCGTCCTCCCGTTATGTGCGCGGGCTGCCCTCACAGAGGACTTTTCTACGTTCTTTCCAAGAAAAAGGTTACCGTGCTTGGCGATATAGGCTGCTATACGCTCGGATCTGCGGCACCGCTTAACGCTATTGACTCTGTGCTTTGCATGGGTGCTTCGATCTCTGGAGTCCACGGCTTCAACAAGGCATCGGGAAAGCAGACGGAGGGCAAGACTGTTGCCGTTATCGGTGACTCTACCTTTATGCACTCGGGTATGACGGGGCTTGCGAATATCGCTTACAACGGAACTAATTCCACCGTTATAATAGTCGATAACTCTATTACAGGTATGACGGGACACCAGCATAATCCTACCACAGGATACAATATCAAGGGTGATCCCGCGACTAAGATAGATCTTGAGGCTCTTTGTCACGCGCTCGGTATCAACAGAGTTCGAGTGGTAGATCCCTACGATCTTAAGGCGACCGAGAAGGCTGTCGTTGAGGAGCTTGCCGCTGAGGAGCCCTCGGTAATAATCTCCCGCAGACCCTGCGCGCTTCTCAAATACGTAAAGGCTAAGCCATCGCTCAAGGTTGATGTTGACAAGTGCAGAGCCTGCAACGCATGCATGAGGATCGGTTGCCCTGCCATAACCAAGAAGGACGGTAAAGCGTTTATCGACGCTACTCTTTGCGTAGGCTGCGGTGTTTGTGAGCAGCTTTGCGCGTTTGACGCTATCGGAGGTGAGGAGAGATGAAGACCAATAACATTATGATAGTCGGAGTTGGCGGACAGGGCTCGCTTCTCGCGAGCAAGCTGCTTGGCAGACTTTTGCTTAACGAGGGATACGACGTAAAGGTTTCAGAGGTCCACGGAATGAGCCAGAGAGGCGGAAGCGTTGTTACCTACGTGCGCTATGGTGAAAAGGTATATTCTCCCATAATCGACAAGGGTGAGGCGGATTTTATAGTTTCCTTTGAGAAGCTTGAGGCTGCCAGATATGCGTCTTTCCTTAAGAAGGACGGAAAAATAATAGTAAACTCGCAGGAGGTAGACCCCATGCCGGTTATCACGGGAGCTGCTGAATATCCTCACGGAGCGCTTGAAAATCTCGGCGCTAAGGGAGTGGATATAGACGCGGTCGATGCTCTCTCGCTGGCGCTTGAGGCGGGCTCGTCAAAGGCGGTAAACATCGTGCTTATGGGAAGACTTTCAAAGAGCCTTCCTATCGAGAAGGAAAAGTGGATAGAGGCGATAAAGCAGACTGTTGCGCCTAAATTCGTTGAAATGAACATCAAGGCATTTGAGCTCGGAAGAAAATAAACAAATAAAGAGAGAAGGCGAATCAATTTATGGAAAAAAGAAAGTACTATCAGCCGGAAATCGAAACAATGCCCCGTGAAGAGCTTCGCAAGCTTCAATCCAAAAAGCTTGTGGAGCAGGTAAAGCACGTTTACGATAACGTGCCCTACTATCGGGCGAAAATGGACAAAAAGGGAGTAAAGCCCGAGGATATACACGGGGTTGAGGACCTTTATAAGCTTCCGTTTATCGAGAAGAGCGACCTTCGCGATACCTATCCCGACGGTATGCTCGCCGTGCCGCGCGAGGAGGTCGTAAGAATTCACTCCACCTCGGGAACTACGGGCAGACGCGTTATAGCGTACTATACTCAGGGCGATATAGAGCTTTGGGACGACTGCTGCGCAAGAGCTATCGTTGCGGTAGGCGCTGACAAGGAGGACGTAATTCAGGTAAGCTACGGCTACGGACTTTTTACGGGAGGTATGGGACTTCACGGCGGCGCTCACAAGGTTGGCTGTATGACGCTTCCTATGTCATCCGGTAACACCGAGCGCCAGATACAGTTTATGACCGACCTCGGAGCAACCGTTCTTTGCTGCACGCCCTCGTACGCCGCGTATCTTGGAGAGTCCTTGAAAGAAATGGGCTATACTCCCGATACCATACCGCTTAAGGCGGGCATCTTCGGCGCGGAGCCCTGGACTGCGTCTATGAGAAAGAGCATAGAGGAAACTCTGGGCATAAAGGCGTACGATATCTACGGACTCACCGAGATATCCGGTCCCGGTGTATCCTTTGAATGCTCTGAGCAGGGAGGAATGCACGTAAACGAGGACCATTTCGTAGCAGAGATAATCAATCCCGAAACGGGAGAGCCTCTGCCTTACGGCGAGAAGGGCGAGCTTGTGTTCACCTGCCTTGATAAAAAGGCGTTTCCGATGCTTCGTTACCGCACCAGAGATATCTGCGTGCTCAACGAAACGCCTTGTTCTTGCGGAAGAACTCATATAAGAATGTCGAAGCCTATGGGAAGAAGCGACGATATGATGATAATCAGAGGTGTAAACGTATTCCCCTCGCAGATCGAAACGGTGCTGCTTAACGAGGGCTTCTCACCTAACTATCAGATAAAGCTTGGCAGAGTAAACAACAACGATACCTTCGACGTTTACGTAGAGCTCCCCGCAGAGCAGTTTGATGACTCGGTAAAGACTATATCCGAGAAGGAAAAGTCGCTTAAGGACGCATTGCGTAATATGCTGGGCATAGGAGCCGCCGTTCACCTCGTACCCCCCAAGACCATCGCGAGAAGCGAGGGCAAGGCTGTACGTATAATAGACGAGAGAAAGCTTCACGATTAAGGAGGAACTAAAATGGGAATCAGACAGTTATCTGTATTCGTAGAGAATAAAAAGGGCTCGCTTCACGAGATAACCGACACTCTTGCAAAGGCAAATATAGACCTTCGCTCTATGTGTATAGCCGATACCAGCGATTACGGCATAGTAAGAATGATAACCACAGAGCCTGAGAGAGCAAAGGCGGTTCTTGAGGCGGAGGGACACGTGGCAAACATACGAATAGTTACCGCGTTTGCTGTACCCGATGCTCCCGGAGGACTTGCGCGGGTGCTCAGCATTCTTGAATCCAAGGGCGTGAATATCGAGTATCTGTACGCTCTCGTAACCTCTTGCCCCGATAAGGCATACGCTGTAATGCGTAATGACGACAGGGACAGAGCAGAGCAGATACTTGCCGCGGCGGAAATAGAGCTGCTCGAGGAAAAGGATATATGATCGTATAAATAAAGATGAAAAGAAGGCACGGTTTCCGTGCCTTCTTTTCTGTTGCTTGATGTTTTTTAAGGCTCTAATTTCAACCGATTCGACAAAAAAATATCAAAAAATGCTTTTGGGCGGTCAAAATATCCAAAAATAAAATTAAAAGTTTGGATAAATAAACAATTTTTGTGTAAAATGCCACAAAGATTTTCAAAAGTCTTGACAAACTTGGTAAAATATTATAAAATGTAGAGTGAAGATTTGTCCTTGCAAAATCAATATAAAATTTTCTCCCCATGGGGAGAAAAAACGCCTTCCGCGATCGCGGAAGGCGGGGGAAATTCTATCAAGGCTTTTCATTAAATCTATTACATACAAAGGAGAACAAAGTATGAAAAAGACGTTATCAATTATTTTGATAATTACCATGCTTTTGTCGGTAGCTGTTATGGCTATTCCCGCTGCTGCAACGGGATCGGCTTCGGCACAGTCAACAGGTAACGCTGTTACTATGCCCACACTTCCGGATAAGGGTGTGACGAACGCGGCTACGGGTGCGACATCCGTAACCGAGCCTGAGCTTCCTGCAATAGGAACGACAGCGGGTCAGGCTAACATAGGTAACACCAAGGTTAGCAAGACGGATGCTGACTACAAAGCGGCACGTGCTGCGGAGGGATATATCCCGGTAGTTAACTCCATACGAGAGGGAACTCCCGCAAACGCTATCGTGTTCGGCAGCATCACGGACGGCAAAAATTACTATCTCTGGGAGGATATATCCAATCCCGGAACTCCCAACATAATAAGAAACGTGATCATCGACGGTTGTGGACATACCATAACCAAGAATGGCTCGCTTTTCAATCAGACTCAGGGAACCTTTGTGTTCAAGAACCTTACGATCAAGGGAACACTTGCTCCCGGTAACGGAACACAGACCTTGCTCTGTGCATGGGGATCCTCGGGTGAAACCAGCCTTTATAACGTTACCATTGAGGCAAATGCTACGTATAAGAATACTTATGCGAGCCAGAAGGGTGGATTGGTTACCCTTTCTTTGACTAACAAAAACGGCAATGCCATTATTGATAACGTTAAGATAAACGCAAATCTTATTATCGATAGTGCAACTACAATACTTCCCAGTATTGGACTTCTTGCGGGCGTTTCGTACGACGGAGTTCAGTATAGCAACGTCGTAGCAAGCGGTTCTGTTACCATTAAAGAAGGCACTGTTATCGATGCTGAAAAGGAAGGAACTACACAGACTTCCGAGTGGCTTGGATTTATGGGTGGACTTGTAGGTGAGGCTACGGGTCGTAACAACGAAGGTAAGCCCGCTAAGCTTGAAAACGTATACTCCGACGTTGACATAATTATTGAAAAGAACGTTGATATAACAGGTGTGAACCGCGACGGAACATACCCCGAAAACCCCAAAAAGCTGTACCTTGGCGGTGTAGTTGGTAACTCCAATAGCGGCACTATATACAAAAACGTAGTAAACGCGGGTAACATTACCATCGCAAGCGGTGCAAAGCTTAGACTTGCGGCTTTGGCAGGCTTCGGAAGAAATGATGGCGGAAGCTACGAGAACTGTCACAACACAGGTAACATCACCATTTATGACGGTGTTACTATGTATGACCAGTTCGCTATCGCTGGTATTACGGGTACAACCGAAGATATAACTGCTACCTTTAAGAACTGTGTAAACAGCGGTGATATTATCGTTGGCGCTCTTGCTTCGGGTCAGACCGCAAGCGAATCTTGGGACGCTAAGATACTCAGCATAGGCGGTATCGTTTCCGCGGTTAGGGGAACAGCTACTATCATGGCTGACGTCGACAGCGCTGAAAACACATATACTTTTGAAAACTGCTTCAATAAGGGTGACATCACTCTCGGAGCAGGCATTGCACTCCCCTATGCAAATGATACCCAGGTAGAGCAGGGTATTGGCGGCATCGCGGGACGAATCACTAACAACATAGCGTTTAAGAACTGTGTAAACACAGGCGATATCGTTTCTAACGGTAAGCTTGTTCGTACATTCGGCGGTATCGCGGCTGCAGGCCGTTACGCGACCAACGTTTCCTTTGTCAACTGTATGAACGGTGTGGCAAATGCTGATGCAAACGCATCTAACGGTAACATAAAGGTAAAATCTCAGCTCGACGCGAGAGATTACCCCACAGCGGGCGGTATCTACGGCTTCCAGTACAACTGGAGCGGTGGAAATCTTGTAAGATTTTATAACTGTACAAACAACGGTGACATCGTTGACACCAGCACTACCAATACTACCAACGGTAAGCTCATCAAGGGCGGTATCGCGGCGGTAATAAGAGGTACTAGGGAGACTATCTTCTATAACTGTGTAAACAACGGTGACATTACCGCGGGTAAGAACACTCACGGTGAGAATATGTCGGCAGGTATGCTTGCATTCTATGCAACCATCGGTGACTGGATGGGAATTAAGGAAACAAACAGTGAGTTGACCTTTAACAGATGTACCAACAATGGTACTATCACGGCTAACGCATCTGCCGCCGGTATCTTCGGTACCACCGCTGAGATAAAAAATGGCGGACAGAATAAGATTCGTTACTTCAAGTTTATTGATTGCCTTAATACGGGTAAGGTCGAGAGCTATACCGATTCTTCCAATGTTGCCGGTATAGCCGCAAGTATTGCCACGCACTCAAACGAGACAACAAGACTTGACGTATCCTTTAACCGTTGCGAAAATACAAATGAAATAAAAGGTAAGGTAAATAACGTAGCAGGTATTCTCGCAGGCTTCAGCTGCCAGAAATACCCGGCTAAACTCACTATGCAAGACTGTGAAAACACAGGTGCTATCAGCAGCGGAAGCGATGCCTACAACGTAGGCGGTATAGGCGGTTGGTTCGGTACCTCGGCTGCTAACGCACAAAGCGTTACTGAGTATAATCCCGGCGTCACCATTAAGGGATGCGTAAATAACGCTCCTCTTACGGGTAAGGGAAATGTCTGCGGTATTCTCGGCTTTGCGGATGGCAATGACGGATCCGGCTTGACCTTTGAAGACTGCTACAACGGTGCTAACGGTGTAATAACTTCGAAAGCGGTTATTGCAGGTATAACAGGTGAGCTTAAGAGGCCCGCAGTATTCACAAGATGCTACAACCTCGCACCTATAAATGCAGTAAATGCTAATAACACGTGGGGCGGCGGTATTGTCGCTAAGATCAACAACAATGCTACCACAGAGTTCATCGACTGTGAGAACTACGGTGCGGTTTACTCTGACCAGAAGTCCTGGTATGATACCTCCTCGGTAGGTGCATTCAACTGGGGATCTTACGGCGGTCTCGTCGGCGGTTCGCATAACGCACAGACAGTAACCTTTACAGGCTGTGATAACTACGGCACCGTAACTCTTAAAGACGGTACGGTAGGTCCTTCTCTCGGCGGTATCATGGGTCAGGCAACAAGCCAGTCCGGTACTGTTACAGTAACCTTCAATGACTGTACTAACAACGCAGCCGTAACCTCGGGTGCTCAGGTTGAGGGTAACAGAGACGACCGTATAGGTGTCGGCGGTATCCTCGGAACAGCAGGTAACCAGTTCAACGGCGCTGTTGCAACCTTCAACGGATGTGTAAACAACGGCGACGTAACACTTACCGCTGCGGCTAAGTATTACAACGTGGGCGGTATTCTCGGATTCCTTTCAAATGGTACTGCAAACTTTAATAAGTATGAAGACATAAAGACCGTAAATAACGGTAAGATCGAGGCTTCCGGTACGGGTGCCGAGATGGTAGGTGTCGGCGGTGTACTCGGTAGAGCGGGTGTTGACGGCAGAGATTGTACTCTTAATATGTACTACGTCGAAAACGCAGGACCCGTAACGGGCAAGGGAAGTACATACGCTTCCGGAGGTATCGCAGGTTCTGTGCTCCGCACGATAGCAACCTTTGAGAACTGTGTAAACAAGAGCACAGGTATAGTTACCGATGCTTGTACGGCACGTGCAAGCTGGCAGGGTGCGGGCGGTATCGCAGGATTTGTGTTCGCACGCTATGACTCAAATGCTACCACTACGATGATCGGCTGTCTTAATGAGGCTGTAGTAACCAAGGCAGGTACAGCTCAGACTCTTCCTGTCGGCGGTATGGTCGGCTTTATGAGAGGTATGAACTACGCGTTGATCCAGGATTGCCGTAACGAGGGTGATATCTCTACCACAGGCGAGGCTGCGGGCGGTATGATCGGACGCTACGGAACGATAGGCGGCTGGGCAGGCGGTAATATTACTAGGATAGAATTTATCGACTGTTCTAACACAGGTACAATGAGTGCAAGATACAGAGTGGGCGGTATTCTTGCTGACACCACCGAGGTAAGCGGCTCTGATGCTACTAATTACAAGCACGAATTTATATTTGACGGATGTATCAACGCGGGTATCATGAACACCACTGCTGACGAAGGCGACAAGGCGGGCGGTATCGTGGGATACATCGGTAATGAAGGCGGAGAAAACATAGTTTCCTTCACCGATTGTTCCAACAGCGGTACAATAAATGCCTTCAGACAGAACGGCGGTATCCTCGGCTGGTACGAGGCATACGGATATAAGCAGTCGATAAGCTTTGTTAACTGTGAAAACACAGGAATTCAAAATTCAAAGAACCAGACAGGCGGTATCGTAGGACGTATCTACGGTGGATTTAAGAACTCCGACAAGACTCCTGACGACGGAGTATCCAATCCTACCGACAATGCTCTTGGCAAGGATTCCACCACTGGAGCAAGACTTGACACCTTTAACATTCTCTTTGATAACTGCAGAACGGCCGGAGCTATCGTAGCTACCCGTAACAGCGAAGGAGCTCTTGGCAACGATACCGCAGGTATGGTTGGTATGCTCCAGATGGATAGAGGTCTTACTGAAGAATTTGACGGTACCATCGCATTTACAAATGTTGAAAACAATGCTACAATAACCGCTGCAGGCGATACAATAGGCGGTTATATAGGCTACCTGGCACTGCGTTGCGGTGAATTTGACGTTGACTTTGAAAAGTGCTTAAACACCGCTGATATTACAGCAGGAAACGGAGCGGGCAGCGGCGGTTCTTATGTCGCAGGCTTTGTAGCAAACCTCGAATTCTCGGGCACTGCAATAGTTGATATGGACTTCACCGACTGTGTAAACACAGGTGACGTTACAGCTAACGGCAGAGTGGCAGGATTTATAGGAAGCATATGGCTCCACAACGACACAAAGAAGACAGCGCTTGACCTTACATTTGACGGCTGCGTAAACGATGCGGATATTACGGGTCTGAGCGGTGACGTAGGTGGATTTACAGGTTGGGTCGGAAATAACTTTATTGAAAACGATGCCGACGAAAACAAGGACGAATTGACTGTAACCGTTAATGACGCTATGAACCTCGGTGACATTACCGCAGGCGGAAATATGGCTGCAGGTTTTGTAGCCTCTGTTCACGGATCTAACGATAAGACAGTAGTAAGAATAAACGATGCGGTAAATATAGGCAACATCAGTGCCGGATTTAATGCAGCAGGCGGTAACGCGGGCGGTATCTTCGGTTCGGCTGACGGAACGGCAGCTCAGATCTACCTTGACGGCGTTATCAACTGGGGTAGCGTCAGCACCAAGGAGTGGAACTGCCACGGTATCTACGGTCAGAATATTAACAATAAGCCCGGTCAGTACTCCGAGGTTAAGAACGCTATCAACTTCGGTAAGCTTAACAGCTCGGTAGCGGGTCACTCTAAGGAGGCTCCTATCGGTTATGTAGATAAGACCGAAAACGTATACTACTACGGCGGCTCTATTGACGATGGCGCAGCATACAGCGCAAGTCAGGGTATGAAGGCGCAGACATACGAGAGAGCATTCAGTGTTCTTTCGAGCATAAACTCCAAGGCATTTACAAAGATGAATCTCGAGGCTGCTATGCCTCTGTGCCAGCCTTACTTCGACAAGGCTGAAAAGTACGCTGAGGACACCATCGTTGCTCTCCAGACAGAGTATAACAAGGGTCAGCAGATGCTTGATGCTAATTTCTACGGAATAGGCGATAACGGTGAGGTCTACTTCAATGAGCAGAACACTATCGAGGATCAGGCTGATGCTATTCTCGAGGCTATCGACAACGTTTGCCTTAAGTCCGCAATGCCTATATTCCTTGAGGAAACCATAGCTAAGGCAGAGAAGTTTGCCGCTGAAAACACCAACCTCTATAAGGATGCGGCTTGGAGCGAGTTTATAACAGCTCTTGAAAACGCAAAGAAGCTCTATGCTCAGGGCGGTCTTTACGATATGGACTATGCTACTATTTATCCCATAGCAAATGCGCTCAAAACTGCTCAGAATAAGCTTGAGAACGACGAGAGCACTCTCGGTGGAGATATATTCACCGCTGAGGAATTCGCAATGCTTGAGGGCAAGTCGGGTGAGTTCAACCTTATGGCTGATATAACCGTAAGCGCGGCTCTTAAGAACTTCAAGGGTACTTTGAACGGAAACGGACACACGATCACTCTTGACGGATGTGCGCTCTTTGAAACAGTTAACAACGTAGTGATTCTCGATCTCGTTGTAGTTGGCGATGCGGGCGAGGCTAAGTCTATATTCGGCGCTGCAAGAGGAGAGATAGGAATTGACGGCTTGACTATCGACGTTGACGGCAAGCTTGAGGCTGCTATCTTCCACGAGGTCAACTCTACTGCTGAGATCGCTATGCGTAACGTAATCAGCTATGCTGACGCAAGCGTAGCCGCTATCGTAGCAGGTAACTGCGCGATCATGGCTGAGAAGATCCTCGTAATGGCAGATGCTCCCGTACTTGTTACCGCGGAGGATGCTCAGATAAGACTTGCTTACGTTAACGCTGTAGTTTACTACAACGCGTCTGGCGAGAAGTCCACTGACGAAACAGTATTTGCAAGCGGAGAGGTTGCATACGTTATGAACGAGGCTCTCGGCACTCCCGATATGCTCGTTCAGCGCATTGGCGATCAGGCGCTTCCCGTAATAGAGAAGGCTCTTATCGACCAGAGTAACGTAGTAAGACTTAAGGACGGCAAGTACTACAACCCCGGTGCAAGAGTAGACGTACCTGTTGATACTACTCCTAAGCCCGAAACTCCCGTAGCTCCTGTTCTTTCCGAGCTTCAGAAGTCTATAGCAAGAGCAGAGGTTCTTGCAAAGGGTAACTACACTGAAGAATCTCTTAAGGCTCTGGCAGATGCTGTTGCCGAGGCTAAGAAGGCGCTCGAGTCTGATGATCAGGCTGTTATCGACGCGGCAACAGCTGCAATCGAAATAGCGATCGCATCTTTGGACGAAAAGAAGGCTGAGGAAGTAGCTATAGACCTTTCCAAGCTCAACGATGCTATTAAGAAGGCTGAGGCACTCAATATGAACGAGTATACCGCAGGAAGCTGGTCGGCAGTAAGTATAATGCTCTCCATGGCTAAATCCACCAAGCTGGCAGATGATCAGGCTGAGGTAGATGCGGCAGTTGCTGCACTCGAGGGTGCTATCGCAAGCCTTGTTAAGGCACCTGTAGTAGAGGAAACTCCCGACGACGACAAGAAGGATGATGCAAACACCGACGACGCGACCGAGGAAGAATCCGGATGCGGAAGCGTAGTAGGCGGCGCGGCAGTACTTGCAGTAGCAGTACTTGCACTTGGCGCAGGCGTTACCTTCAAGAAGAAGGAAGACTAATTAAATAAAATTAAAACCGCTCCCCTCGGGGAGCGGTTTTTTTCTCCTACTTTTCTCGTGAGAAAAGTAGGCAAAAGAGCTTCATACTGGGGGATTATTATTGACTTGATTTGAGCGCTGACAAAGGTCACGCACAAACCAAGGATTGAGTTTGGTCAAGCTTTTTAAAGCTTGCGGGTCATAGGGCGGAGCCCTAACAA
>JAZSJE010000191.1:0-14676 GCA_045534135.1 Eubacteriales bacterium | reverse complement strand
CTACACCGTTCCCTGCCTTAGAAATATTTCTGGTCGTGGTTTCATTCTCAACTCTATCCTTAACTGCTCCGGTTTCAACTCTGAGGTAGGTAAGGTCGCATGGACCCTGGTAATCTGCATTAAGAGAAATTCTGGTATCTCTTATGATGGAGTTAAACGCATTTACTGCGTAGAAGCCGTACTGCTGTCCATCCAAGTATTTACCGTTGCTATCCTTTCTTACCTTATCCTTGTAGCCTGCATACCAGAAGCCAAAGCATCCGTTGTAGATAGACTTGGTGTTTTCACCCATGTAGAAGGATATCGCATACTGGTCACTGTAGCAAACGTCGTAGAAGTTACCCGAGCTGGTATCATAGAAGCCGGTACTCCATCTATTATCGTCGTTTACGTAGAGGGGGTGGATGTTTCTGAGAACATTGTTTGCGCCCTCAAGCTTAACACCTATGGTCATGTGGCACATTCTCATATTGGTAAGAGTGCTCTCCTCGCCCTTCATCAATACACCGATAGCGGTGAGCTCGTTTGTACCGATAATAACGCAGCTGTCAACGTCAGCTCTTGCTCCTGCCTCAATGGTAATACCAACCTCAGCCTGCTTTATGGAAACGTTGTTGATAAGAACTGTACCGCCGTCAACAGAAATAGCCTCAGCCTTACCCTGCTTATTGCAGTTTATGTAACCGCCTATGAAATAGGTCTTTGCGTCAAGCGACTTAGTGCCGTCCTTTGCGCCAAGCTCAAACATTGCTCTGCCGCTGGGCCAACTTTCAGCAGTACCTGCCGCATTGATTATAGCATAGTTGGAAAGACGGATGGATACACACTTGTCGGGATCCGCGGAAGTCTGTATCGGCTTGTAAATGTTATAGGTTCCGTCAGGGAAATAAATGGTTCTGTTGGGGTTCTCGTCGATAGCCTTCTGTATAGCTGCGGACATATCTCCAACGACCTTATCTGTGTACTCTGTAACTATAACGTAATCCTCGTGAAGAACGCCGCTTCCGTCACCCTTCATGAACTGGCTGTTGGGAGCCACCTTCTCGGGCAACAGGTAATCACCTGCGCAAACGTCGGTCTTAAGGAACTTGTTTACTACTTCCTTGATAGTAGAATATGCTCCCTCGGGAACAAGATCCTTGCTGATCATTACTTCCTCGAAGTAAGCTCTCTCTATCTTCGTGCCCATAGACATGGACTTTAATGCTCTTACTACACTTACCTTATCGCCTGCATCTTCCTCAGCAGCTTCGCCACCCGCGGTGTTGCAGGATGCCAGAGCCATCATGCTTCCGAATACCATGCAAAGGCAGAGCACAGCACAGAGTATGCGCTTAAAATTCTTACTAAATTTCATATCTGTTTTCCTTTCTCCGTTTCAATTTAGATTACGAAATAGGGGTTATAACATTGGTTTTTATGTAACCTTTATAGCGGTCTATGCTTTCCTGAGTAAGCTTTGACTGATCGAATATGCAAGCCTCAACGACCTTAGGTGAGTCTCCTGCGTTTGCCGTAACAAAACTCTTAGGTGCGTTGCTATCAACGAAATAAGCCTTTATTCCGCTCATCGAAAAGCTCATGCTCGAGGTTTCTATCGCAATCTGCTTAGCGCATCCAGGATCTGTCCAAACCGCTGTGCAGTCCCATATCAGTGAGCTTGACGAAAGGCTGTATGCCTTAGCGCAATTTTCAACGTAGCACTGAGAATATCTGTTGTCTGTAGGGCCCCATATTCCTACCGAATTCTTGTAAAGCGGATTTTTAGTGTATCCGGTGTTATTTACGTAAATACTCTTAAGGAAGTTTCCCGCACCCTTGGAGTAAAATCCGGTAGCCATGTTATATATTCTTATGTTGGTAAAGGTATTGTCGTATCCTATAACGTAAACTCCGTAGGTGTTTCTCATCTCACCGGGGTTTCCGATTATAGTGATATCCTCAAAATCGCAGTCGGACGAAACGTTGTTTGCTCCATCCTCAACCTTTATTCCCGTAAGACAGTTCTTTATGCATATATTGCGTATTACCGACTCACGTCCGCTATTGATCGAAACACCGTTCTGTGCCTTGTTATTGCCGTCGAGTGTTCCGCCAACCAAGGTGTAATAGCTTCCAACGGAAACTATGTCGTTAACACCCTTGGCTGCTCCGAGAGCTATAAGGGCATTAACTCCATCCTTTGACTTCCACTTGTCGTGTGCCTTTATAACGGCACCGTCAGAAAGCTGGATATCAACGCTCGTTCCGCCGCCCGCTGAGGTCATCAGCGGTCTGGATGTATAGTACACACCGTCAGGGAAATAAATAGTTCTCTTTGGGTTTTTGTCTATTATCTGCTGCAGCAGATCCCCGAGATCGTCGCCCGTGTTAGGCTCTACGAAATCGGTGACTATCAAGTAATCACTGTTACTCTTGACTATTTCTTGTTTAAGAATGTCTTTGTTTATTTTGTTGACCTTGGTATCAGTGATACTTGCGGTACTTACGTACTCGCCTGCGTAGAGATCAAAGCGTGTGTACATTCCAACCACTTCATCAATATCCGAAATAGTATTGGAGGGAATATTTACATTTTTGACCGTCACGATCTCAAGATCTTTCTTGAGTATACGTGTGCCTCTCGGCGTGTCTACAAGAATCTTTACTATGTCAATAGTTGCGGGCTTTGCCTCGGGCTGTTCCTCGCTGTCCAGCTCCTCTGCCGAAAGAGGGATCGTAAGCAGCAGCGTGGAGAACAAAAGAACAAAGCAAAGAAGCTCGCAAATAAATCGCATTCGGGTTCTTCTATTTCTCATATTCAAAATCCTTTCACAATTATACCCGTCTTAGGAACGAGGTATAATAGGAGCGGCAATGTGGTTCTTATAGGTCTGATCGGTGACGTCAGCAGTGTTAAAGGCAGTACCCTCTATAAACTTAATGTTAGAGCCGCTACCCGACACAAGCGACGTGGTCACTCCGGTTCCGGGACAGAAATCAGCTCTGCATCCGCTTACCGTAAGATTGTTACCTTTAAACGCAAACATCGTCTGATTCGTTACCTTTGTTGTGTTCCACTCTGCCGAGCAATCCCAAACCATGCTTCCTGCACCAAAGGAGAATGCTCTCTGTACGTTTACCACATGGCAAGCAGATACCCAGTTGTTAGACGTTATCTTAATGCCCTCGGTAAACGACTGAACTAATCCAAGGTCAGGATCAATGCTGACGTAAATACTCTTAAGAAGGTTTCCGCCCGTCTTTATGTTCATTCCAACTGCCATGTTATAGATTCTTATGTTAGTAAAGGTATTGTCGTATCCGTCAACGTCCATACCGGTCGTTCCAAACATTCCTTTACCGATAATGGTAATATCCTCGAAATCAAGGTCGGAAGATCCGTTGTTAGCTCCCTTGTCAACGTAGATACCCGTATTCTTGGGGTTCTTGATGCAGATGTTACGTATAACAGACTCACGTCCGCTATCTACCGATATACCGTTAGCAACAGAATTTCCGTCAAGTGTTCCGCCGCAGATCATGTAATAGCTTCCGACAGACTGTATATCGTTCTCGTGACGGGCGCCACCAAGATGTATCAGTGCCGTACCGCTCTTTGTCTTGAAGTTCTTGCTTGCCTTGATAACGGCACCGTCGGAAAGCTGGATAGATACACTTTCCTTTCCGTCAGCAGCTGTAAAGATCGGACCGGAAATTATGTATTCTCCGTCAGGGAAATAAATGGTTCTTCTGGGGTTTTCATCAATTATTTCCTGAATAAATACCTCGAGTGACTCACCGGTGTTCGGCTTTATATAGTCCGTAACGTTTACGTAATCAGTTACAGCCTCAGCTATAGGCTTTAAAAGCACATCGTTGTTTGCCTTTGAAACCTTGTTCTGGGATATCTGATCCTTACTAACGTACTCACCCGCATAAAGATCTCTCTTTGCGTACATAGCTTTCACTTCTGCAATGTCAGAAATGATATTGCTCGGGATGTTTACGTTTTTAACCGTTACAACTTCCAGATCATTTTCTGTCAAGCGAGTTCCTCTGACCACGTCCTTAGCGATCTTAACTACGTTTACAGTCTGGACCTCCTCGGTTGTTGCTCCATCTCCCTCAGCAGCTTCCTGCGCAAAAGACGGAATCACACAAACAAGCATACTGAAAATGAGCGCAAGACAGAGCAGCTCTGCGATGACACGCGTTTTTTTCACTGTTCTCTTTTTCATATGGCATCATATTCCTTTCTTCATTTTTTGCTTAGTTTCACAAATAACATTTTACCATACTTTGTATGGATTGTCAATCCTTTTTTTCACTTATAAACACATCTGTGCAATCTGCACAAAAGCGCAAAAAAGCCGCCTTGATTAAAGGCGGCTTTTTTGTTCAATTTTATGAACAGCTTTTTAACTCAGCGGAACGGTTTTTGCGCTGCCAAGTCCCTCCACGGTTACTCCGTTATCGACAATAGCACCATCAAGTATAGCATGTCCCTTACTGTAGATATACCGTCCTCCGCTCACCTCATCAAAGTCTGCTCGGCAGGTGCCCAGTGGGACTGTTCCGGTTGCTACGTTATACGCGGTCTGCGTGGCGCAGAAATCATTATTCCACGCCGCGGTACAATCCCATATAAGTCCCGCAGAGTAGACGGTAAAAGCAGTCCTGCAATTTTCCACGTAGCACTGGGATACCCAGACGTCCGCACTTACATGTATACCGATGGTCCCCTTAGCCTTCATTTTTTCGTTATTGTTTATAACATAAACGCCATTTATAAGGTTACCTCCGCGTCCGCAGTGAACCCCTGTCTGCATATTATATATCCTTATGTTGGTAAGCGTATTGTCACATGCCTCTATCTTTACACCGTATTCACCGACAATTCCGTTGCCGATTATGGTTATATCCTCAAAATCGCAATCGGATGACGAGTTATTTACACCCTTTTTGATGAGGATACCCGTCTTAGCGTTTTTAATGCACACGCCACGTACAAGCGTCTCTCGTCCGCCGTCAATATTTATTCCGTTTGCCCTGGAGTTCGCGTCAAGCGTTCCGCCGACAACGCAATAATAGCTGCCCACCGAAACTATATCATTAGCTCTCGAGCCGTCACCGCCAAGACAGATAAGGGCTGTTCCTTTCCAATTCGCGTGAGCCTTTATGACCGCACCGTCGGAAAGTCTGAGCGATACACTTTCCATAGCCGTACCTGACGTGACCAATGAATAACCTATAGTGTATTCTCCGTCAGGAAAATATATTGTACTCTTGGGATTGGCATCTATCAGCGCCTGAATGTGCTGAGATACGTCCTCTCCCGTATTAGGAGCAATGTAGTCGGTAACGACTATATAGTCCTGTTTACTTTCTGTTATAGGCTTTAAAAGCAAGGAATTATCTACCTTAGGAACTTTTTCATTGGATATCTGATCTCGGCTGATATACTCGCCCGCATAAAGATCTTTCCTTGCGTAGGTAGACAAAACCAAATTAGGGTCGGAAATAACATTCTGAGGAATATTAACGTTTCTTACCTTTACAACCTCATAGTCGCTCTTTGTAATACGGCTCCCCTGCGTTTTATCGTTAACGAGCTTAACTACGTCGACTGTGCCATCATCCGCGCCTTCAGCATTGTCAGTTGCCTCTTGAGCAAAAGCAGGCATCGCGCAAACGAGCATGCAGAACACTAGCATCACGCAAAGCAGCCCCGAGAGCACACGCAATATTCTTACCGATTCTTTTCTCATAAATCATATCCCTTTCTGTGGGTGTTTGTTTCCGTAAATATTATTGTAACACAGATTTTTTCCGATGTCAATTGTTTTATTTATCTTATTTATCCGAACTACGGCAATCTTCATGACGCTTTCATTTTGCGCAAGGAATAACGCTTACTCCGTCAAGTCCCGCAAAAGCAACCTCGGTATCCGATATAGCTCCCTCGATAAAAGCCTGCTTGTTTTGATAGACGTATGTGCCATCCTCGACAGGATCAAAATTCGCGCAGCATCCGCTCAAGGATATACCGTTTTCCGTCATAACAAACGCATTTTGCGTCTTAAAGCATCCACCCGTCCATACGGCTCTGTTATCCGAGAAGATAACTGTGTCCGCAAGCCCATATGCCGTATTGAAATTTTCAACGTAGCACTGAGATATCCAATCGGTAGCATCAGATATAATTCCCTGTGTTCCCTCGCGCATAAGTCCTTCATCGCTATTCTTCACGAATATGCCCTTTATAAAATTTCCTCCGCCCGTACTCTTTAGGCCTATCGGCATATTATATATCCGTACGTTAGTGATCGTATTATCCAGTCCCACCGCCAAAACTCCCGTTTCGCCTATAGCACCATCACCTATTATCACCAGATCCTCTACATCGACCGCAGAGGTATGGTTGTGAACTCCGTCCTTGATAAGCACTCCTGTAACTGCGTTCCTGACGCATATATCGCGAACGACCACCTCAAGTCCGCCCTCAATATTTATTCCGTTTGCCCTGAAATTTCCGTCAAGCGTTCCGCCAATTACACTGTAATAGGCGCCTATCGAAATAAAATCATCCGTATTTGAATCATCCGCGCCCACACGAACAAGTGCATCTCTGCCGTCATATCTGTTTTTACCCTTCCATTCGGCATGAGCCTTAATAACGGCTCCGTCCGAAAGACGCAAGCTTACACTCTCGTCTATAGCCGCGGATATTATCAGCGGATAAGCTATGCTATACTCTCCGTCAGGAAAATATATAGTTCTACCGGGATTGACATCGATTATTTTTTGCAAGTGATAAGACACGTCCTCGCCCGTGTTTGGAACTACGTAATCGGTAACCGTTACATAGTCCTCGCTATTTTTTACTACCGTCTTTATAAGCGGATCGTAATCGGCATGCTGCACGGGATTTTTTGAAAGCTGCTCATTATGAATGTACTCCCCCTTATAAAGAGGCTCCTTAGCGTAGTGTCCGACGGCTTCATCAATATCCGCCAGAGCGTTCGAGGGCACAGCAATATTTTCAACTGTTTTCAGCTCAATATCCTCCTTGGATATGAATTCACCCTGAGCAATATCGCGAATTGCCCTTACTATTGTGACACTCTGAGTGGTATCGCTTTCACTGTCACCGCATGCACTCATGGGCAACACACAAGCAAGCATAAGAGCGATCAATACAAAGCCAACTATTCTTTTGTAAGCCGAAGTTTTTTTCATACCGTCGCTCCCTTCTGCGTTACGTATATTTGCCATACCGATACGCACTGTAAATGCTTTTTGAGAAACGGCAGGTTTTGAGTCCTGCCGTTAAAGATTAATTATTTTCTCATATAGTCCTTATAGGTCTTATCGTTCATTGCCGCATCATTTGTAAGAGGCGTTTCGATAACACCCACACCGCCCGGCTCTTTAACGGTTATATAAGCATTAAACTCGGGCTTGCTTTCGGAATGGAAGCTTATGGTGCTTCCTCTGATAAGCGAATTGAATTTAGTATTGCACTCAAACCCGATCTGCTTATCTCCATGCGCTGTATACCAGAAGGCGAAGCAATCACTGTATGTGCTTCTGTCCCAATCGGTTATCTTAAATCCAACGGCAAACTGGTCGCTGTAGCACATGTTATACCAGTTTCTGCCACCAAGCTCCTGAAATGCACAGCTCTCCTTATAGACTCTGGCAAGGTCCTCCGTAAAGATATAAAGCGGGTGAATATTGCGAAGGAAGTTGCCCGCGCCCGTCAATTTAAATCCGTACTGAACGCTTGCAATACGCATATTTGTAAAAGTATTGTCAAATCCTTCAACAAATACACCTATCGAGCCCTCCTTACCGTTTCCTACGATATTCACGTCCTCAATGTCGCAATCGGATGAGCCATTATTAGCCCCTCTCTTGATATGCAAGCCAACCTTGGTGTGCTTTATAGACACCTCTCGTATAAGAGTTTCGCGCCCGCTGTCGATAGATATACCGTTAGCAACACCGTTTCCGTCAATGATACCTCCCTTAAAGGAGTAGTTGCTACCTATTATATCTATACTGTTATAGGGCTCTGCCGCACCTATACGCACCATTGCCTCCTGGTCATTCCAGCCGTCAGCCGCCTTAAGCACAGCATACGTGGAAAGCTGAAGCGAAACGCTGTGAATGGGATTTGCGGGTGTGCTTACGGGTTTTGCCAAAACATATTCTCCATCGGGGAAATATATAGTTCTGTTGGGATTGTCCAGAATAAGCTTCTGAAGGGCATCGGAGACGTCCTTACCCGTATTTGCTTCAATATAGTCTGTTACTATTACGTATCCAAGTTCTCTGTTCATTTTTATTCTCCTTTAAGGTCTGGGTACGACCTGTCCTACGAGATAATCCTTATAAGTTTTATCTCCAATCACTTCTTCCTTGATTATCGGGCTGTCGATAATTCCCTGCCCGCCTGCCTCTTTCACCTTGATAAAGCTATTAAATTCAGGCTTAGAGCCGGCATGATAGTTTACGGTAGCTCCTCTTATGACCGATCCGAATTTACCCTGAGCCTCATAAGCGACCTCTTTATCGCCTTTAGCCGTGTACCACATACAGTAGCAATCGGTATATCTGCTTACCGACCAGGACGTTATAAGAAATCCAGTCGCGAACTGATCACTGTAGCAGTTGTTATAAAAGTTTCCGCCTGCCATTTCCTTAAATGCGTAGCTGTCCTTATAAACCTCGGTAAGCTCGGGAGAGAAAGTATACAGTGGATGGATATTCTTAAGGAAATTTCCGCCTCCGTGGAATTCAATACCCGTTTGTACGGCTGCTATTCGCATATTGGTAAAGGTGTTGTCGTAGCCGTCGCAAAGAACGCCTATCGAGCCTGCCTTTCCGTTACCTACGATATTTACAGTTTCAATATCAGCATCGGACGAGCCGTTGTTTGCTCCGTGCTTGATGTGCAGACCTATTGTGGTATGCTTGATAGACACCTGCTTTATAAGAGTTTCGCGTCCGCTGTCGATAGATATTCCCTTTGCTACTCCGTTTCCGTCGATAATACCGCCGATAAAATAATAATTGCTTCCATCGATGGAAATGCTGTTGAAGGGATCAACACCGCCCATTCTTACCATCGCCTCCTCATTATTCCAGCCGTCAGCAGCTTTAAGGATGGCAAAGTTTGCAAGGTGCAAAGATACCGCATTATTGGGATTTGCGGGCGTACATATAGGCTTTGCGAGAATATATTCTCCGTCGGGGAAGAAAATCGTTTTGTGGGGATTAGCAAGTATAAGCTCCTGCAACGCACCCGAAACATCCTTGCCCGTATTTGCTTCAATGTGATCTGTAACTATCACGTAGCCTCTGTTTTCCATAGTATTCTCCTTAAATATTCGTCATATCCTTATCAACAACGTACTTCTTATACGTGTGATCGGTAAACTGTTCTGGCTGAACGAGAGGATAACATATAACTCCCTGTCCGCCCTCTTGGTTCTCCGT
Source organism: Eubacteriales bacterium (assembly GCA_045534135.1). Classification (GTDB taxonomy): domain Bacteria; phylum Bacillota; class Clostridia; order Oscillospirales; family CAG-272; genus HGM12713. Next base: position 5,190 of record JAZSJE010000191.1, on the reverse strand, counting down.
GAGATAAGCTTTAAATTCGCACTCGTGCCTGCTAAAGACGTTGCAGCTGCGAAGCACCGAGTTAAAACGTCCGTCGGCATGGAATCCAACCTGCTTTCCACCTTTGCCCGTGTACCAATAGCATATACAGTCCGAATATATCTGTCTTGCTCCGTCAGCCATACGGAAGCCTGTAGCAAACTGATCGCTGTAACAGTTGCTGTATATACTGTGGAACCCTGTATTATCCCAAAAGCCACAGCTTGTCTTGAACACTTCATCATCAGAAAGCTCGCCCGAAAAAGTATACAGCGGGTGTAGATTTCGCATAAGCTGAGAAGACGCCAATATTTTAACGCCTATATGAACGCCCGCGATGCGCATATTGGTAAAAGTATTATCAGAGCCCTCAATAAGGACACCCACCGAATCTGCCTTATTATTACCGACTATGTTTACGTTTAGTATATCAGCATCTGAGGAATTGGAGTTTGCTCCGTGCTTGATGTGCAAGCCCACCTGAGTATGCTTTATCGACACCTTTTCAACAAGGGTCTCGCGTCCGCTGTCAATAGAAATTCCGTTGGCAATACCGCTTCCATCGATAATACCACCCGTAATACCGTAATTACTTCCGTTAGATGTAATATTATTAAAGGGCTCAGCAGCGCCGAGTCTTATCATTGCCTCGTCACTGTGCCAGTCCCCAGACGCCTTTACGGTAGCGAAGCGCGAAAGCTCCAGGGAAACCGCATTGGCAGGATTGGCGGGAGTACATATTGGCTTTGAGATAATATATTCTCCATCCGGGAAGAAAATCGTCTTGTGGGGATTTGCGAGTATAAGCTCCTGCAAGGCATCCGACACGTCATTTCCTGTGTTTGCCTCAATATGATCGGTTACTACTACATAGCCGAGAGCCTTCATATCATTCATCACACTGTATCCTCCAATATTTTGTCAAAAATCAAAGCTTGTCGAGAATATCTCCGTGCAAATAGTCCTCGTAGGTCTTATTGGTCATTACGGCTGTCTTGGTTATGGGTGTTTCAACTCGACCCTTTCCACCTTCCTCCTTTACGTACAGATAAGCGGAGTTAGGCGCGTCATCTCTGAGCTGAACGTTGCTGTTTCTTATGATGGAGTGGAAGCGTCCGTCAGCCTCAAATCCGTACTGCTTACCGCCCTTTGAAGTATACCAGAAGCAGAAGCAATCCGAATATGTCAGTCTTGCGCCATCTCTCATACGGAAGCCTGTCGCAAACTGGTCACTATAGCAGTTGTTGTACCAAACCTGATGAGGAGCGTTATCCCAGAAGCCGTAGCTGTCCTTGTACGCCTCCTCGGAAGCGAGCTCGCCTCTGAAGATGTAAAGAGGATGGATATTACGCATGAACTGCGAGGAAGCAAGGTTCTTTATACCTATCTGAACACTTGCGATACGCATGTTGGTAAGAGTATTGTCGCATCCGTCTATAAGAACACCGATAGAACCTATCTTGTCGTTTCCTACTATATTTACGTCAATGATGTCCGCATCGGAGGAATGGTTATTAACTCCCCACTTGATATATATACCGATATGAGTATGCTTAATAGAAAGCTTCTCTATACGGGTCTCACGTCCGCTATCTACCGAAATTCCGTTAGCGACCATATTTCCGTCAATAATACCGCCTGTAATACCGTAGTTGCTTCCGTTGATATCTATGCTGTTAAAGGGCTCTGCCGCGCCAAGTCTTATCATAGCCTCCTCGCTATCCCAACCGTCCGCCGCCTTGATTACCGCATAATTTGAAAGCATGAGCATAACGCTGTGCACAGGATTTGCGGGTGTACAGATGGGTTTTGCTATGACATATTCTCCGTCAGGGAAAAAGATAGTTCTGTTTGGATTGTCGAGAATGAGCTTCTGAAGCGCATCCGAAACGTCCTTCCCCGTATTAGCCTCGACGTAGTCTGTAACCACTACGTATCCTCTGTTATCGTTCATAATATTCCTCCTTAGATATAACGATATTTTTGTTGTGACAATTATACCATAGCAAGCTAAAAGTGTCAACTTGTTTTGTGAAAAAATATCAAATTTTAATGTAAAAAGCGGCAGAAAACTGCCGCTTTTTACATTTATGAAAAATGTGTCAGATAACCTTTCCTACAAGATAATCCTTATAGGTATCGTCGGTAACTCTCTCGGTAATTGGATTCTCTATTATACCGTTACCGCCCTTCTCCTCGACCGTGATATAAGCATTGTTCTCGTTGCTGTTCCAGTTGAAGTGAACACGGCAGTTGCGTATTATAGATTCAAACTTTCCGTCAGCGTGGAAGCCTCTCTCAAGCCCGTCAGCCTTATACCAGTAGCAGAAGCAATCGGCATAAGTCAATCTTGCTCCGTCCTTCATGCGGAAGCCCGTTGAGAACTGATCACTGTAGCAGTTATTATACCAGCTCTCCATCATTGTATCATCCCAGAAAGCGCAGCTCTTGTCATATCTTCCCGCGAGCGTAGAGCCATAGCAATAAAGAGGGTGGATATTCTTAAGAAACTGAGAAGGAGCGAGTATCTTCATACCTATCTCGATATGAGAGATTCTCATATTGGTAAAGGTATTATCGCTTCCCTCTACCAGAACACCTATAGAGTCTGGCATATCGTTACCCACGATATTAACGTTCATAACATCGGCATCGGAGGAGTTGGAATTCGCTCCGTGCTTGATGTGTATACCGATCTGAGTATGCTTGATGGAAACCTCGCGGATAATAGTCTCACGTCCGCTGTCAACAGATACTCCGTTAGCAACTCCGCTTCCGTCTATAATTCCGCCGATAATTCCGTAATTGCTTCCGTTAGTAGTAATGTTATTAAAGGGCTCAGCAGCGCCAAGACGTACTACAGCCTCGTTTTCGCTCCAGTTATCAGCCGCCTTGAGAACCGCAAACTTTGAAAACTCAAGATGCACCGCGTGAATAGGATTTGCGGGAGTGCAGATAGGCTTAGAAAGCGTATAGACTCCGTCAGGGAAAAAGATGGTTCTGTTAGGGTTGTCAAGAATAAGCTTCTGAAGCTCATCGGACACGTCCTTACCCGTATTTATCTCAACGTAATCGGTGGCTACCACGTAGCCCAAATAATTCTCGTTCATTTTGCACCTCTTTTATTTATTCAATGGAGTAGGGGAAACTATACCGCCGCGCAGATACTGCTTGTAGGTATCGTCGGTCATGTTGCTTGCGTTGCCTATCATAGGCGTATCAATAAAGCCTGAGCCGCCCTCCTCTGTAACGGTGAGAAGCGCGTTGTTCGTGGTATCTCCTCTGAAGTTTACTCTGGGAGTTCTTATAACCGAATTGAGCTTTCCGTTAACCTGGAAAGCAACCTCGCGGTTTCCTTTGGGAGAATACCACATGATATAAGAGCTTGTGTAAATATTACGTGAGCTTGACTGAAGCGAGAACGCAGTACAGAACTGGTCGCTGTAGCAAATATCGTAATAATTATCGTTCCATCTGTCCATAAACGCAACACTGGTAAGGAAATTCTCCTCCTTTGCGTTTTCACCCGCATATATATATAGCGGATGCAGATTTCGGAAGATATTTCCGCCACTGTCTGCCTGAATACCTACGTGAACGCTGGCTATACGCATATTCGTAAGAGTATTGTCGTGTCCCTCAAGAAGCACACCGACAGAGGTCTTTGAATTATTACCCACTATGTTTACGTTGAAAACGTCGGCATCGGATGAGCGGTTGTTTGCGCCCCACTTGATGTGTATGCCTATTTCAGTATTCTTTATAGAAACGTGATGTATGCAAGTCTCACGTCCGCTATCGATAGATATGCCGTTTGCGACACCGTTTCCGTCAACTATTCCTCCCTCAAAGTAATAATTGCTTCCGGGGATATTTATGCTGTTAAAGGGCTCTTCCGCACCAAGCCTTACGACAGCCTCCTTTTCGGTCCAGGTATCCATCGCCTTAAGCTTTGCAAAGGTCGCAAGCTTTAAGGAAACCGCATTGACAGGGTTTGCGGGAGTGCAGATAGGCTTTGAGAGCAAATATTCTCCATCGGGGAAAAAGATGGTCTTATTAGGGTTATCGAGAATAAGCTTCTGAAGATCATCGGATACGTCCTTGCCACTATTGACCGCAACGTAATCTGTAACTATTACGTACTCTGAATTCATAATTTTTCTCCTTTACTCAGGGTGATTTTTGAGGGGCATCATACCCTTACGTTCAAATTATAGCATAGCCGCCTGCCCGTGTCAATGATTTTGGAGATTTAAATCCTACTTTTTAATCTATGCCTCTTTGCCTCAACAGCTTTTTAAGAAGCATTGAAAGCGGGAGCACCAGAAGCCCCGCCGCAAGATTTGAAATGCCGTGTGTTATGTCAAACGGAATACCTGCTATTACCCAAGCAACAGTCTGCTCAAGATCAAGCCCGAAGAATAGAGCCTGAGCAGGCGCGTAAAGAGCTCCGAAGGCAAAGCCGTGCAGCCCGCAAAGCAATGGATAGACCACCGCGGCAAGTTTTGTCGGAATATTCTTCGGTATCAACATAGTCAATCCCCAAAGAACAGTCCATATATAAAGATATGGGATCCACCACACATCAAACCCCGAGAAAAGTCCGTTGAGAAAAACATACAGATAGATAGGTATCAGCGCTCGAACTCTGAATACAACCGTAAGCATTATAGTAAACATTCCGAGCAGGTGAATGTTTGGAAGCGCCTCCATCAACACTTTCGAGGCAAACATAAGCGAGGCAAACATAGCGAAAAGCGATATTTCAAACACGCGCTGAGCGCCTGTTCTGCGTTTTATGCTCTTGTTACTTTGTGTAGACAAATCTGTAATGCTCCCCACCTGAGATCAGAGTTTCGTTTACGCCTACGGGAGCGTAATCCTCACCTACGTAAAATGCCCAATATGCCTTGTCGGCATTCCAATCGGCCTTTATACCGTTAAGAGTATCAAAAAAGCTTGCGTCGTTGATGAGATTTTCCTTATAAAGCGCTTGACCAAGCGTTTTTTCATCTGTCTTAAGGGTTATGGTTATAGACTTGCTGTCAAGCTCTATGTCAAGCATGACCGTTTTGCTTCCCTCTCCCACAGTCGTATCCTTAAAGTATTTTGCGGTTGCCCACAATCCCTGAGCGACTATTTCTCCGTTTGATGTACCCTGAGTAGTGGCAT
>JAZSJE010000094.1:0-3071 GCA_045534135.1 Eubacteriales bacterium | reverse complement strand
CCCTCCCCATAGACCTCAACGAGAACTCCGTGTCTGGTAAGCCTTGGAGCAAGGTTTGTATTGAGCGAGGCTATTATAGCCGCCATAAACGCGCTTGTTCTGTCCGCTGTACGGAGAAGCGGGGTTTTCTCCTTTTTAGCTGACACCAACATCTCATCGTAAACGGGAAGACTGGTAGTAAGCACCACTGCCACAGGCTTCTTGGCAAAAAATGCCTCAAGCCGTGCCTTCCTGTCCTCATCGGAAAGTCCCGCGATATATTTATGCTCAGCCCTTCCGATTATCTGTATACGAAACGGCTCGAATATATCCATAAACCCCGACAGAGCAAGACCCGGGCGCGTGACCTCTGGGCTGCTTATCTTGATATCTGACGAAGATACGGGCATATATATTTCTTCAAGCTGAAATTCCTTAATAATATCGCTCAAAGGAATACTGTACTTTGATTGCATATATTATCCTCCTCAAGCCTTTACTACGGTTATTATATCACATTTTTTTTAGGAATGGAAGATGTTTTTTCAGTTTTTGGTATTTATTTTTAAAAAAGCCTCCTCTTGAACATTTTATTCATAATATCGTAACAAAATTGATGTATAATTTAAGTTAAATATATTCTATTATTCAATTTTTACGGAGATAATGATGAAGATTTTTTCCAAAAGCAAACTTGCCTTGAGAGCATCGGCTCTTTTACTCATACTCCTCTTGCTTCTTCCCTCTCTTATCGCATGTCAGAGCGGACTTAGCAAAAACACACAGGAGGTAGGAAAGGTAGGCAAATATTCAGTTCCCTACGAGGAATTCTATCTGCTCGCCCAAAGCCACTATAACACGATAAAGGACGATTACAAAAACGATCCTCAGGGATTGGAGAAGGCAGTTTGGAAATACGTAAACGAAAACATATGCGCCAATTACGTTATCCTTGCAATATGCGAGGATGAAGGACTCGTGTATGACGAGGAGGCTCTTGCCGATGACGTTGATAACTATATAGATAACGTCATAATCTACGATTTCGATGGAGATGAGGACGCATATTACGATTTTCAGGAGGAGCAAGGCTTCACCGACCACTATACACGCTTCGTTGCGGGTGTTGACATTCTCTATTCCAGACTTGCGGACAAGTACAAGGAAAGCGGATTGATCCCAAATACCGACAAAAAGCTTGTTGAATACATAAAAAATAACTTTATACACACCTGTCATATCACGATATTCATAAATTCCGATGAAGAAAAGGAAGCTAAGCGAGCTAAAGCCGAGGAAGCTCTCGCAAAGCTTGAGTCAGGTGAGTACGATTCTGTGGCAAACATGCTCAGGACATCATACCACGAGGACATCACACCGGTTTCATCACCCTATGACGGAGAATATTTCCCCCGCGGAATTATGGACAAGCCCTTTGAGGATGCGGCATTCGCTCTCGGTGTTGGCGAGCATTCCGGGATCGTCGAGGGAACGAGTAAGAATATGAACGGTGAATACGTAGATTGCTTCTTTATAATCGAGCGCTTGAAAAACAACACCGAGGAAATAGACGCCAACCTGCACAACCTTACAAACGACGTAACGGCATCAGTATTCTACGAAAAGATCGAGGCAACGAAGGCAGAGCTCTCATTCAAGCCCAATGAATACGCTAAGAGTCTGGATATTCACGATCTTGACTCGGTTGAATACAGCTCTATGTCCTCTACAGTAACGTTTATTATCGTGGGCGCAGTTGCTATAGCGATCATGGTAGCCATCGTTGTGGTGGTAAGAATCATTAAGAAAAAACGCTTCAAAAAGTCATTAAACACAAATTCATTAAACGCACCGAAAAAGAAAAAATAAGAGGTCAACATGAACAACCGCAACCGACATATGCAATACAGAAAAAGCATATACAGAAAGAGAAACGTTAAAGCCATAGTTATCTCTTTGATAGTTGCGTTCGTTGTACTTTTCACCCTCTTTATGATAATCGGCACGGCACTTCACAATAAAACCCAAGAGCCTGACCCCGAGGATCAGCAAGGCAACGAGCAGACCGCGCCCCCAAGCTCAGGCAACCAGGGGCAGCAGTCCTCAAGCAATGACGAAATTAAGCTTGAAATACCGAAATCGGTTGCGGCATACGCACTTCCTTTGCTTGAAGACGGATCTAAATTTTCCGATCGACTCGCAAAGATCCCCCCGACGGTTAACGACGTATTTGTAAATCTCAACAGCAAAGATGGCGCGCTTCTGTTCCGCTCCGAGCTTGCCTCTGAGTTCTCACATATAACCGTACATGCCGATGCTTCCGCTCTTTCAAATTCGGTAACCGACATTGAGCGCGAGGGATTTTACATTTCAGGCGCACTCTACGTACCCTCATTCGGTGAACAAAACGACCTGATCCGCGACATTGAGCTTTCGACCTGGACCGCTATAGCCTGCGAAGCTCTGCGCGAAGGTGTCGGCGACGTCATGCTGATAGCTCCCTCTGTAGACGAGGAGGATATAGAACGTCTATGCGCTATGGCAGACAGCATACATTCATCGGTTGAAAAATCTGTAATCGGCATAGCTCTCCCCTCTTTTGTCCTTGAAGACGAAAATATGATAGCTATTGTAAGCAAGCTTTCGAAGCATTTCAATTACCTCTCGCTTGATACTACAGACTACAAATCCGAGGACGATGCTCTGACGCACATAAACGACAGAATATTGACCTTCCAGCATTATATTCTTCAATATAAGATGCGAGTTATCCTCCCCAAGGCGGACGATACGGAGATCCAACAGCAATATATAGACGTGGCGGCAAAATATAACGCGGTCAATTGGCAGATAATGCCTTAAATATAGCATTCAGAGCTCGGTCAAGATTTTTTCTTGACCGAGCTCTTTTTTTGCTTTTTTGACACTGATTGGGACTTCAGGTAACCTTTTGACATGCTTTTTTAATGTAAAATACACTTACATAACAAAAAAAAAAAAAAACCTCAAATAAACTTAGACCCAGATCAGGATACGCTCAAGGATCTATTTGAGCAAGGTTCTGTATTTGATATGCTTGAAAAATATATTTC
>JAZSJE010000039.1:0-9225 GCA_045534135.1 Eubacteriales bacterium | reverse complement strand
AGTTCTCTCGATAGGAATACGTGCTAATGGTACGTCCTCGAAATTTCGTATTTACCCATTCGGGAAGGTTGTCTTTCTCCAACGCTCTCTTTTCTCTGTCAGTAATCGCATCCTCGCTATTTAAGGAGGAGATTGTTCCTTCCGTCATTTGCGAATCATCTTTATCTTGCTTACATCCGTAGAGCGCCATCCAACAAAAAACTATGCTCAATATCAGTGTGATTGCTCTGATTACGTTTTTCATAACGATCTCCCTTTTTCTTATTTTCAATTCAAAGAACTACCGTTATAGGTAGCACCGCTTACGTAAGAATTTACAGATATATTTAAACGGCTCAAAGGTAATACGCTATCATTACGAACTACATTTGTGATTTCCACATTGCGAATCACATTACTTGGGCCAAAGCCGCTTAATGCTATCTTACCGATTACATCTCCGAGTATCTCTATATTCTTGATTTTTACATCAGATATACTTCCGCGAACGGTATCCTGTGAATAACGTGTTTCCTTGATAAACATTTCGATAAGATATCCGGTTCCCGTAACCTCCTCAACGCGAATATCCTGATACGTCACGTTGGAAACCGCCGCTCGATCACCCAGATGTATGCTCATACAGCATCCACCCTCGATGCGTATAATATCATTATCCTCAAATAGAATATTGGAAATACTTTCGCATCGCGTTTCATAGCCGATCTCTATGGCATTTCCATATTCCATATTCCACAAAACGCATCCTCGCACACGCACGGAGCTTACATTGTTTCCGTGAGATTTTATAGCAATACAGTCATCGTTGCTTCTAATATAGCAATTTGCTATGGAAACATTTGACGACCCTACGATGTCGATACCGTCACTGTTAATCTCGGTACCGATAATGTTCATTCCCTCTATGGCGACGTCATTACTATTTTTAAGCACCAGCATCCACTTACGCGGTCCCGTAAGCGTATAGTCCTTAAAGATAAGATTCTTGCAGGACATAAATTGCATCATATCAGTTTCCACTTTGAAGTAATACGTATCAATGATACCGCGACCCGCAATAGTAATATTTTCTTTTCCTTCTGTGTTAAAGCGAGCGTGAAGAATCGCTCCCTCCTCGAGATACACGAATGTATTGGACTCCAGCGTTATCTCATGGTCTTCCCAATATTCTCCGCGGGCAAAATACATAAGCTTGCCATCTACGGCGTTTGGTTCGAAGCTATCCTGTCCGTACAGGAATATCTGAATGCCGTCCGTTCTATCGGTAGCAAAGCGATCAAATTCAACCAAGAGCTTTGACGGAAATTCATTCACAGTAAAGTTTACGGTGTTTCCGCTGACCGTTGGCTTTATTCCATCATTTTGAGGACGAACTGTGCATTCGGATATTGTCCCGTTACGTACTATTTTCACCGTCATCGAGAGTTTTGACATATCGCGCACTGACGCAATGGCATAAAGCCCTGCAGGAGTTTCAAATACTCCTATCTCCTCGTCATCAATAAAGACCCTCATACCGTTGGATGCTCTTCCCAACGTATCCTCAACGAATTCAATATCGCTGTAGCGCTCGACCAGAATGTCGTTTACTCTGATCGTCAACTCGGTCGCCTTTATATCAGGAGGCAGCTTTGCCGCCCATTTCCCGTCGTCTCCGACGACGGTCTGTGCCGACTGCAGTTCAACTCCGTTATTCGTTAAAATAAGCTCAACCTTGTCACCCAAGCCCGCCTTTCCGCTGAAGGACAGCGCCTCTTTTGCCGAAAGCTTCATACCACTCATAAGCACGTTGTTTATACTAAAACCACTATACTCATATCGCTTTTTGTCTCTTTCAAACAGTGCCAGCGTAAAACTCTCAGTTATATGCTCGCTTTGTCCCGAAAGAATTGCCAGCAACAGAAACTCCAATCCGTCCATCATACCGCCGAGACTGTCATAACTAAAAATCAATCTCTGTTCAATAATGTAAATAGCGTAGCTATCACCTTTTACCAAGGGCTCACTGCCAAGGGAATAAACGCTTCCTGCCCTGGTAGTCTGTCCAACGACGATCTCCTTATCCTGAACAGGAACAAGTTTTGTAAAATCATTAACAGGTCTTACTGAGGAATAGCCGTTTTGTCTCAGCACGTCAATAAAAGATAGTAAAACACTAAGCTCGGTTACCTCCATCGTTTCCGAGCGAACGATCTGATATTCGTCAAGCACATCACGAAGCAGCGCAGCGATTATCTCTACATCGGTTTGGGTCGCCTGATTTTCTGTTTGTGTAGCACCTGTGGCTTCCGTATCATCTATCTTCTGGCAGGCGCAAGCTCCAAGCACCAGAGAAAAGACAAGAATAAGAGAGAAAAATCTCTTACCTGCCCGTAATTTTTTTGAAACGCTTCTACTCATTCGTCCACCTCAAATATGATATCCGTCGTTCGCTCCGCTATCATTCTGCAATCCTGAATACTGCGAATAGGAGTGCCGAGAACCGATACGTTGCAAAAACGCACGTGTCTGACCAAGAAATCGTTCGGCGCAAATCCGCTGAGAATAGATGGCGGAAAGGCTCCGTCTACGATGCGCACGTTCTCCACGAGAATATGCTCTACACTTCCTCGCGTTTCATCCTTGGAATAATTCGATTGCAATACCTTGAAATCAAACAGCTTATCACACACATCCTCTATGCGTATATCTCTATATACAATATGGTGTATCTTGGCGCGATCTCCGTTATGTATTGTGATAGCGCCTCCTGATTGCCATCCTTCATGCTCACAATGGATAATATCGATATCAGAAAAAGTCACGTTATATATCTCGTCGCACCGCGTTTCAAATCCTATCTCTATTCCGTTGCCGGGCTGTGCATTCCACATTACGCAGCCGCTTACACTCACGTCATAGACGTCTCGCAATCCTGCCGCACCTCGATAATCGGTTGCCTTAATAGCAACACAATCGTCAGCGCAACGAAAGAAGCAATCGGCCACTGTTACACTATGGCTGCCCACTACGTCAACTCCATCTCCGCGGGTAAACCACGTCATTACGTTTATGCGCTCCACCGTTACGTCCTCGCATCCTGTAATCATACAGCACCATCCGTTAGCGCCTGTAAACGTAACGTCACGAAGAGTAACTCTCTTACAGTCGTAAAAATGCGCTACTCGGCGTCCCTGCGTAGTATACTCACCCTCTACGTCGATGATACCTCGTCCGCAAACCGTAACATTTTCTGCGTTTGTTGCAGAAAGGTGTCCGTGAAGCACCGCACCCTCTTCAAGATACAGCGTCTCTCCTGACTCAAGCTTTACGGTATCCAAGATATGCTCGCCCTTTTCAAGATATCTTACACCATTGCCCGTGGGCTTTTCGGTCTCGGGCGGATATAGGAACAAAAATATCGGAGCTTGTGATTTATCTTCCCATTCAACGCTAAGCTTACTTGGAACAACCGTCTCAAAAAGTATCTCATTCTCACATATCTCAGTCTCAATGCCGCGGCTCAGCGGTCTCACTGTAATGCGCCCCTCAGGCAAGCGGTCAAAAACGAGCCTGACCCGTGCTGTGCGCTGTGACTCTTCTCTCGCCGAATATATAACATAGCTCGCAACAGGGTTTTTGTAGATCGCGCACGCAGTCTCATTGATATATATCTTCATCATTTATCCTTTGTCTTAAAAGACCCGTGAGGGTTATTATACTTATAAATATAATAACCCCACAAGTCAAAAATATTATCAGTCTTTCTTCTTTCGCACGCAAACGCTCATTGCGATACCGCATGCGACTATAGCTATCGCGCCTGCTCCTACCATAGAGGAACCGCAGCCGCCCTCTTCCTTGGATTTCTCGGTAGTCTCGTTTTTGTCGGGAGCCGTTGTATCCGCAGAAGGAGCCGTAGTTTCTTCATTTTTGTTATTATCACCCGAGCCGTCGTCGCCACTGCCATCGGGAGTATTGGGTGTGTTGTTTTCATTGTTGTTACCGTTATTGTTATTCATGTTAGACGCCAGCTGATCCTCGCTGAATCCGGTAGCATATACCATAGAGGTAGAACCGGAAATAATGTTAAGATTGTCAACAGCAAACGTGCCGTCGTTATCACGAATGTAACGGAACATACGGAAATGCTCTACAAGAGTAAGTACCGCATCAGTACGTACCTCACCCTCTGCAACCACCGTGCCGTTTATCAGAACCTTAAAGGTATCAAATTCTCTAAGAGTATCGTTATATCCGAACGCGATCTCTATCAGTGTCCACTCATTAACGGGTAACTTACCGCAATTTTTTTCATCAACTATCAGATCGCCATGATCAAGTCCGATTCTCTTGTTATCCCAAACGTTAACAGCATCACTAACTCTCCAATCCACAAAATGCTCGGTGGTAAGACCTGCACTCGTAGGCTTGAAATCGAAGGAGATAATGAAATCCTCCTTAACGCGATAATCATCTAAACGGAAGAATTGAAGATCAAGATAAGCAAAGCCATTAGCCACCAAAGTACCGTCTGTCAATGAGTAGGATTCAGCGGCGTTAGCACTACCCTCGGTTGAGAGCCACAAGCCTCCTGCTTCAACGATAGCGGAAGCAGGGCTGTTAATGGTGTTTATCGTGTTAGCGGAGAAATCATTGTGATAGTAGTACTTCATATTGGTCTTAGCCGAATCCGCTACGTTAGGACGTGTAGGAAGCGTAGGTACTGTCGGGGTGTTGTCGCCGGGAGTGCTCGGAGTGTTGTCGTCGGGAGTACTCGGGGCAGAATTATCGTAAATGTAGAGACCAAGATCATCTATGGAGAAGCTTGCCGTACCCGTAGTATCGTTAAAAAGCCTGAACTGGTCAATTGCCAAAATACCGCTGGTCATAGTTATGGGGTCACCCACAGTCTTTCCATTGACGATAACAGTACAGGTATCGTACTTCTGATCGGTAGTATCGTAATGATATACAAGCTCGATCAACGCCCACTCGTTGACGAGTAGCTCGGTATAATTGGTGCTATTGAAGCGGATCTTACCTTCGCTAAGTCTGACACCGGATTGGAAATCAGATTCCGCACCGTTATCTCTCCAAGTAATTAGACCCGGAATCGTCATATTGGCAGCCTCAGGCTTGAACTTGAAGGAAAGGATAAGGTCCTCATTCACGTCATAAGTATCAATATTGAACATCTGAAGGTCAAGGAAAGCTCCGCTCTGCTTATCAGTATACTTAAGTGTTTCGGAAGGCTGAGTAAAATAATTACCGTCAGGCTTTACCCACAAGCCGCCGCTTGCCTTTACGTCAGCCACTGCGCTGCTTGTGTTTACGGTAGAAGCAAAATCATAGCTCACAATCGCCGTGCGAGCCTTTGCGGCTTCAGGAGTCTCGTGGCGAGTTTCACTTCCCTTTACGATACAAATATCATCAACCGAGAAGCTCGCCGTACCCGTAGTGTTATCGAAAAGCCTGAACTGGTCAATTGCCAAAATACCGCTCGTCATCGTTATAGAGTTACCCACGGTCTCACCGTTGACGATTACGGTGCAGGTATCGTACTTTTCATTGGCAGTGTCATAATGGTAAGCAATCTCTATCAACGCCCATTCGTTGATGGGCAGCTCGGTATAATTGGTGCTGTTGAAGCGAATCTTACCTTCGCTAAGTCTGACACCGGATTGAAAATCAGATTCCGCACCGTTATCTCTCCAAGTGATCAGACCCGGAATCGTCATATTAGCAGCCTCGGGCTTGAACTTGAACGAGAGGAGCATATCTTCTTTGACATTGTAGGATGCGATATTAAACATCTGAAGGTCAAGGAAAATACCGCTCGGCTTATCGGTATACTTAAGTGTTTCGAATGGCTGAGTAAAATGATTGCCGTCAGGCTTTACCCACAAGCCGCCGCTTGCCTTTACGTCAGCCACTGCGCTGCTGGTGTTTGCCTTTTTCGAAAAATCAAACATTGCGACAACGGGGTCCTCTACGTAAAGAGACGTGCAGCTCTTTACGAGCGACAAACGGTCGATGGACATTCCCTGTCCTTCTGTGTAGGTCATAAACATACGGAACTGTCCCAGTGCGGGAAGATCGTACTCGCTTACGTTCTTCGTGCCAAGCTTGACTCCGTTAATATAGCATTCCAAGGTGGTGTAATCGTCGTTTTCCATATCAAACATCAGTTCTACCGTAGTATATTCCGTGGTAGAGAGAGCCTGACTGGTTGCTGAACCTTCGTCCGTGGTCATAACAATCGCATTGTTATTAGTTGAAAATAGACTGATGAAATCTCCCGAATTTGTCTTTCTGAACTGCATGAAGTCAGTATTCGAACGATTCCATGCCGCGCCGATAGGCTTGATATCCATAGAAAGAGTAAAATCTCCGGTTATCTTATTCCCCCAAGCGCCAATTCCCCAAAACTGAAGGTCAAACATTGCCTTTGAATAACTTCCATTGTTTTTGGAATAAACCAAATTCAACGCGCCGTTTGCAAGATTGGAGTTTGATGCAGTAGCATCGGGCTTATACCCATCAAGCGGCGCAATACCACCGTTATTGCAAATGTCCGCCCATGCAGTAGGTATGGTCGTCATAGTTGAGAAATCCTCATTATACCAATACTCCACGGTGCCTGCCGCCGTAGAATCTGCGCTGACAGTAAGCGGTACAATGGAGCCCGATAAAATGGCTGCGACCATAAAAATTAAAAGAATTCGCTTTGTTTTTTTCATTGTTTTTCCCTCCTAAACATTTTGGTCTTTTTGACGAATATATTTTTGGGAACAGTCAAAGAAGATCCTACGTTTATTATAGCACATTTCCAATGAGTATTTCAAGAAGTATATTGCACGAAAAGGTACGTTTTTTGAACCTGTTACGTGATAAACGCCAATTTTTATTCAAAGTCTTATGTATCTTATGCGCCATTATACTCATCATTGCCATTTTTATAATGGGCATATTGCACAACAACCAAGAGGTTTCATTCCGATTTCGACAAAAAAACATATCCTTTTTCGAAAAAAATAAAATGTTAAATATTTGTGAATACGCATGTTTTTGCATAGATTATATGTTAAAATATAGGTATAAAACGTGTGAGGTTTTTTAAAATGCAAAAAAACACTTTCCATCAGGAATATCATTATAACGAGGACCTGTGGTTTATCAACACCTCTCCTAAAAATCCAATCCTCAACATTGAGCTGACGGGGATCACGCACAAAGACCCAACGTATCACATTGTCAGAAAAAATCAATGGGATATGTATATCTTTGAATACGTTATCAGCGGCGAAGGATATATAAATATCAATAACAAAAGGTACGCGGTAAAGGGCGGGGATGCCTATATAATACGAAGCTATACCAACCACGAATACTATGCCGACGTCGAGCATCCCTTTGAGAAGGTATGGATGAACGTATCGGGCACGCTTGTGGATCATTTGTTGATAGCGTTCAATTTGCTGAACCCCGTGATCATATGCCGCGCAGACCTTATGGAAAACTATCTTAGGCTCAAAGAGGAGCTGAATAACGGGCATATCATAGAAAAGCTTTGCCCTATAGTGTTGGATATCATATATAAGATGTCGGAAAATCTGGTATCTATGCGAGATCAAAATTTGTCTGTCGCTCAAAAGATGCGGCTCTACATTGACAAAAATATAAGTAAAAACATTACCCCTCACGACGTTGCCGAGCATTTTTATATCAGCACCGCCTACGCTAACCGCATATTTAAAGCACAGCTACAGCAAACAATTAATCAGTATATAAATGAATCCCGCCTAAACCTTGCATCCCAGTGGCTAAAAACGGGAAATTTTACAGTCCGTGAAATTTCAGACACCTTGGGATATTGCAACGATAATTATTTTTCCTCGCTCTTTAAGCGCTATTTCGGTATATCGCCAAAGCAATACCAAATGCAACACAAAAAGAAGAAGGCTTGCAATACCTCAGACAGCCCTATTAACACGATACCCGATACGAGCATTCCGATATAATACGCGGTAGGCGTATTCCTTGCATACAGACGCCATTAAAAGTCCTGCAAATAAGCAAGCGCAAGTGACGTAAGCATAATAAACTCTGAAAAACAAAAAAAGATGAGCTCCGCGCGACAAAAAAGCACAGAAGTCATCAGCACAAAATGCGATTCAGAGCAACCTATTGGTAGAATGTCATTCCCGATGTTTACAATAGCATTGTATCACAAAATGAAAATTTTGTCAAGGCATTTTTTATTGATTTGATAAGGAGATAAAGTATGAAAAACTACGACACCTTCGGTGTAATGATAGATATGTCAAGAAACGCCGTTATGAGCATAGATGGACTTAAGCGCTTTCTCCCTCTCTTAAAGAAAATGGGCTACAATTGCGTTATGCTCTATACCGAGGACACCTATGAGGTAGACGATGAGCCTTATTTCGGTTACATGAGAGGACGCTATACAAAGGATGAAATGAAGGAAATAGACGCATTCGCGGCTTCTCTGGGAATAACGGTCATCCCTTGTATACAAACTCTTGCGCACCTGAACGCAATCTTCCGTTGGCAACAATACCCAAGAGACTGCGATGACATACTTTTAACCGACGATGAGCGCACCTACGAGCTTATCAATCATATGTTTGCAACGCTTTCGGAGTGCTTCGCTTCGAGAAAGATACATATAGGTATGGACGAGGCTCATATGCTAGGGCGCGGTAAGCACCTTGATATTCATGGATATGAGCCTGTCAACGATATCATGAAACGCCATCTTGCGCGAGTATGTGAGATTGCCGATAAGTACTGCTATGAGGTCATGCTGTGGTCGGATATGTATTTCAGACCTTGGAACAACGGAAAATACGTTATACCAAAATGTGAAATGCCGAGAGAGATAGTAGAGTCAGTGCCGAATTCTGTAATTCCTGTTTATTGGGATTACTATCAAACAGAGGAAAAGGCTTACAGCGACATGATAGAAAATCACAAGCAGCTCTCAAACAAGACGTGGTTTGCGGGAGGCGCGTGGAGCTGGTACGGAATGATACCGTTCAACCGTTTCACCTTGGAATCTATGATCCCCGCTCTTAACGCTTGTAAAAAGCACCGCATAAAGAACGTATTCATGACCATGTGGGGAGATGACGGAGCGGAATGTTCTCACTTCTCGCAGTTGCCCTCCTTGTTCTATCTTGCCGAGTACGCGAAGGGAAATAGAGACGAAGCGAAGAT
>JAZSJE010000089.1:0-8376 GCA_045534135.1 Eubacteriales bacterium | reverse complement strand
CTCGTCGTGAACGTAGACGTTTTTGAAATTCGGATACTGCTTCATTCTTTGTTTCCTCCTATAGTCATCTCGGTAGTTTGTAATCCAAAAGATTGTCCGCGTTAATATACTTCATTTTTGCCTCCAAAATCACTTGACAATTCGCCGTCAATCTACTATACTCTATTATAACAGATATTTTTTTGTATTTCTATACTTTTTCGGTCACTTTATATGAGATTTCAATCAGATTGGAGGCAGTATGTACGAGCCACGATATATTCCGGATATTTCCCACACGCTCCTTCCCACTGAGAGTATCCGTTTTGGTATTTCTCACTTCAAGGGATTTCGCACCGCTGATGATCCACAGTCGGATCCTCTCCACATTCACAACTGCGTTGAGGTGTTTTTTCATCTGTCGGGGCAGGTGTCCTTTCTGATCGAGGATCATCTATATCCCGTTACTGTCGGAGATGCGGTACTTTCCCGTCCCAACGAAATCCATATGTGTCTGTTTGAGCGCGATGCCGAGTGTGAACACTACTGCCTTTGGATCGATGCGGGTAACGTCCCACAGCTTCTTTCCCAACTCTGTACCGACGCACCCGTACGCAACTTCACCCCCTCGGCACAGGCACGCATTTCCACACTGCTTGCGCGTTTGGAAGAGATCTGTAGCCTCAAAAACGCGGAATTGGAAAGCACCTCGTGTCTGTTGGAACTGCTGCTCCTGTTACAAAAAAGCAGCTTTTCCAACAGTGAATCAACCAAAATGCCCACCGAACTGCGCATGATCCTTACGGACATCAACGAGAATTTCGCGCGGATTCACTCGGTCAGCGAGCTGTCTCAAATATACTTTATCAGTCCCGCGACGCTGAACCGTTGGTTTCGAAAACACCTGCAGATTTCTCCGCGAGAATATATCGAATCCAAAAAGCTGGCGTATGCATGCAAGCTTTTGCGCGAGAGCGTATCTGTAACGGACGCGTGTCTACAGGCGGGATTTTCAGATTGCTCGCACTTTATTGCGCTCTTCAAAAGAAAATTCGGAGAGACGCCCCTCCAATTTAAAACGAACGGCAGATAAAAATCGGACACATCATTTTGGAGGCTTTCCTCAGTGATGTGTCCAATATTTTTATGCGAAAATTTTTCGTCGCACGTTCCTCCACGTTAACCTACGCAAAGGCAAAGCACCGATGCGATGCCAAGCAGAATACCGATCCATTGCTTTGCGCGCAGACGTTCCTTGAAAATGAGGAGCGATGCAAGTGTTGTCAGAACAAGCCCTCCACCGTTGACAACAGGGAAGAAGATGACACTGTCGATCACGACCGACAGATATAGATTGAGCTTGTTGTTCACCGCAACGCACACACTGTGCGATATGAGTAGAACTACAGTTTATAAATATATAGAGGTTTTAGAGAGATAAAAGAGCCGCCGCACCCAAATGAATGCGGCGGCAAGATTTTATTTGTGTTTTTATAACTATTGTTTGCCGTTAATTTCTACAAGTAGGTTTCGCATTGAATAAATTATTTATTACTATATGTTTATTTAGACAAAGCTTCCCATACCTCAGCGGGGCCAAAGAACACTATGTTGTTTTCTCTCTTTACTGTGTAATAATTTTCTCCGACTGAAGCTATCTCCTTGGTACAATATGATTCGATGTAATCTGCTGTGTCAGTATCTGCGCAGTAGAAAAATATTACATCTTCTTGGGGATCGGGCAACATGCCGGCAACTACGCATTCCAAGTTGCCCATGCTTCCATAGCCAAGAAAATCGCCACCGGTAACAATGTCAACGTCTGCAAGTTCCATTCCTTCCAAGAGTTCTCCAAGGGCTTCCGGATCGGTAGGAATATAGTTTGTTGTTTCCGAAGTGCCGGGATTGGAGGGCGGTTCAGTAGGTTTATCAGTAGGTTTATTTGTAGTTGCTTCGGTGGTGGGGGCGTCGGAATCATTGGTAGGGGTGCTTTCGACATCTGTGTTGTTGCAGGCGGTGAACACCGTAATAATCAATACTGTAATCACCACAAGAGATAATAATCTTTTCATTTTTCTCTCCTTATTAAAATATTTTATTTTTTCGATGAAAATAAAAAAGTGCGTACAACCGAAGTTATACGCACCGAAAAACGCAAACTCCGATTGTCGCTACACAATTCTCAACAAAACAAGGAAAGCTTTTCCGTGTACACCGAGAGGAATTTGCATTTTTACCAAATTCAAATAGTATACACGAAAAAGGGTATAGTATCCCCTATAAAAAGAGATAGCTTCCCCATAGTTTTGTAGTATCGAATTGTGTAGCATGTTTATTATACCACCATTTTCCGCGTTTGTAAACCCCAATCGTCGAAAAAGATAGATTTCGCTTGATCTGTGTACTTCAAAATGGTATAATTATACTCGGAAGGCGGCGAGAATATGGCAGAGATCGGTCATCAGCAGCATATCGTTACCAAGGACGGAGATACTATAATTGACATTTGACCGCAGAAACAATAAAATAAATAGAAAAATCGGACACATCATTCAAGGTTTTTCCCTTATGATGTGTCCAATATTTTTTTATTTAAGCGGTTATTTTTCCCACACGGTTATTCTGTTTATGCCCGCGCGAAGAGAGGCAAACGCTCCCGGCAGTATCTTGTCCCCTCGCTTCCTGCCGCAGATATCGAGCGTAAGATCGACAGGTGTTCCGTCAGCGTTTTCGTATGGCTCCTCGGTTATTCTGGGAGATCCAAGTCGCTCGGTGGTGACTTCCTTACAGGAGCAATTTATTATCGCTGTGGGAACTGTGAGCGTCAGGATCCACTTGCCCTGAGTTTCCTCGATGCTCACGTCCATTCCGTCGGCAGATATGGGATCCTTCTCGGCACGGAAGGGATTTGCGTATCCGGAATACGCGTTTTCCTCTACCCATACAGGCTGGGGCACCTTAAAATATTTGTCCTCGTCGGTGCGAACACCGTATTTCGCCAAGGCGGGCATATATTCGTCGGGCGTTGAATAGGGATCAAGAAGTGCTCCGGGATATATGAGAAATTCAGTTTCGGGGTGCTTTCCTATTATCATATTGTTGATCACGCGGTAATCTCCTCCAAAGGTAACGGCGAAACCGGCAACCTCGGTGGAGTGAGGGTAATGGTACGGTGTAGCTCGGTCAAGAGTGCTGTAATTGCGTATGGGTCCACTCAGAATATTATGGACGTATGCCGTACCCTGAGCCGCTTCCTGGAGAGAAAGGGGAGAAAGAAAAATATTGTTATCAACAAGGCACGGACCGTGAGTGACCTCGATGAAAAGGTCACGGGCATTTTCAAAAAAGAGATTTCCTGTAACTCTCGTGCCCTGTGCCTGCCAGTCAAGCCACATGCCGAGATTGCAATTATGTATGTTGTTTCCTTTTATTACCGTATCAATGGCAGCGTGGAGCTTTATTCCCGCGACCTCATGTCCCCAGAATTCCTGCTTCTGATTGACGTTGTAGATGTGGTTGTGCTCAATACGGCTGAATATACAGCCCATATGTCCAACGATACCTGCCTGCCCGCAGTTGTAAATAACATTGTCGCGAACTATGTGAGAGCCTACGGTGGTCTTGCTCCAGCCTGCGCGCAGGGCAAGAAATACAGCTTCCTGCTGATATTGATATCCCGGCTTTTTCATAAAGCGAGTGTGCAGATTGTGTCCCGTGGATATTTCCTTTCCAAGACTTATGGCACAGCACTTAGCATCGTGGAGGATATTGTTCTCGATTATCCAGCCGCGGCTCCAATGCGGTCCTATCATACCGATCTGCTCTGCGGTAGGGGGTGCCCAACCGCAAGCTGAGTGCGCCATTTCAAAGCCACGAACCGTTATGTAGCTGATACCCGTCTTCTTTGGGAAAAAACAGCTCTCGCGCACGCTGACCTCCACTTCCTCACGGTTTGGATCATATTTGCCAAAGTTGCAATAAAGAGTAGTGTGGTTTTCGTCGACCTCAGCGTACCACTGATATACTGTCTGCTCAGGGTAGCGTATCTTTTCCTCGGTGTACTGATGGTGATATCCTTCGTATCTTATCTCGGCATTTTTTAGGGAGTCGAGATCGCGCGCCTCATACATAGAAACACCGTTGAGATAAACATCGCCGAGATGTACGTCATGTTCCTCGGGAATAACGAACCAGTCGCCCTCTATTTTTCGGGCAAAAGGATTGAAGTCGCCAAAAAAAGAATTTGGGAGCACTTTTTTCCATACGTTTTTCTCGAGCTGTTCCCAATCGGTGACGCGCTCTGAGCCCTTTATTATCGCTTTTTCGCCCTCTACGGCCTCATAGGTAATTCGTACGTTGTCGTTAAGACCACCGTTTTTAGGAGATACGCACTCGCGGTAAACTCCGCCGAAAACACGGACCGTGTCGCCTGCCTCGGCAATTTCAGCGGCCTTACCGATAGTTCTGAACGGCTGAGTCGCACTTCCTGTGTTGAGATCGTTTCCCTTTGTCGATACATAGTAGATCATAGTTTTATCCTCTTTCGTATCTGCTTTAGAATTGCAAGAGTATTATAGCAAAATTCAAAATGTTTGTCAACAAGTAGAAAATCAAGAAGCAGACAGCACAGAATAGAGATGGGGGGACTTATCGGTTCAGGGAACAGTCCCGAGCCTCTAAACGATCGCAGGTTGTTTTAATGATATGTGGCTGTTGCGATTGAGGAAGCTTCTAAGTAATAGGACGCGTGTTACTTTTCTTTTGGGAAAGAAAGGTAACCGAAAGAAAACTACACATAAAAATCGGACACATCATTTTGGGCTTTTGCTCAGGTGATGTGTCCAATGTTTTTTGTTGATTTTATTTGCTCTTAACCATTCCGCTGTCGTTGACGGGCTTTTTACTTTCCTTGCCTATAAGGACATCATAAAGGCTGTCCGCAAAAAGTTTGTGCATATCTGCGTTTGGGTGATTTATTCGATTTATTAATAGCTTTGTGGTGTCTTGAGTTTTGGCAATTTCTTTCCATTTTGAATAGCAATCGCAGAGAGTTACTCCCATTTCGGTTGCCAAGCGGATAGCTGCCTCCATATACCAATCCATAGTTCCGTCAAGTTGCATCTTTGCGGTCTTTACGGCATAATCTGCCCACTGCGGCGGAGTATCTTCGGCAACGTAAGTGTTGAGCATATTTGGAGTCATAAAAACCACTTCACATCCCGCGTCAAGGCAACGCGTGAAAATAGTTCTTAAAGCATCGGTGTAATCCTCAAGCGGATCGTTGATATCATTTAGACCAAAGCAAATGATAACAGTATCGGGGGTGTGATTCAAAACATGCTTGTCAATTCTTTCTACAGATGCTTTTGCCGTTGTGCCGCCGATAGCAGCGCATATCATATTGACCGGCATATAGTTACACAGGGCATTTAGCTTTTGACGGAGAATATTCCAATATACGCTCTCGTAGTCATTTTCATACAGAAAGGCTCCGTGCGAAACGCTGTCACCGAATATTACAATATTGATAGGACCGTGTTCGGTGAGTCCCTCGCGGTCTAACCAAATTTTTTCTTTTAATTTCATAAAATCAAACCTCTGTTTTTTTGTTGATCGGAATATTGAAAGACGTTTTTCCTTCGGTCAAACGTTGTCCGTTGAAAAAAGCGGTAATTCCTTTTGGAATATTGACCGTATAGATAAAGCTATTACCGCAAAGCTCCCAATCTGCTTCTATTCTGCCACGCACGGTATTCATGCTTCCTTTTGCGTATCCTAACGATTCTATAAATATGGGCTTTAATTCTATTTTCTCAAAAGCCGGCTCATTCTCCGAGGGAGAGATACCCAACAGAGATCGGAAGAACCAGGAGATAACACCTGAATACATATGATGGTTATGGGAGCCGCTGTTCTTGCCGTCCCACTCTTCCCAAAGAGTAGTTTCCCCCTGCTCAAACCAGGTCTTATAGCCCGGTTCGGTCTCGGTCAGCAGTCTGTATGCAATATCTCCTTTGCCGATATCGGACAGAACGTGATAAATGTATTGGAAGCCTACCATACCGGCGCGGAGCTGATAACCGTCGCGCTCAATTATTGATATGAGCTGGTTTTCCAGTGCCAAACGATTTTTGTTTATATCAAAATGAAGAAGCATGGCGACGGCGGTCTGCATGGAGATAACACATTCTCCGTTAGAGTCAATATATTGCTTTGCAATAGTTTCTCGTAGAGAAAGAGCCTTTTCTTCCCATAGCGCTCCATCGCTCTTAGCTATTTTGTGGGCAAAGGCGGTGATATCGTAAGCTTTGAGCAGAAAGAGCTTTGCTATAAGCTCGGATAACTCCTCGCTTTCTATGTCATTACTTTTCCAGTCTCCTAAGATAAAATTATGACGTGCTGAGATCTTTTCTTCCAAGAATGCTATGTATCGTTTAAAAAACGGAATTCCTTCAACTAACATATCGGTCTTGCCGGTGTACAAATAGACACGGTAGGGTATCTCATAGAGCAAGCAATCGCATACCGGACCGCAGTTGTGCCCCCAAGGCCAATCGGGTGAGGGGATCGTCCCGTGTAAGGACCCGTCTTCGAACATGCTTGCTTTGATGTCCTCATACCATTTTTTGAGAAGAGGGAGCGCATCAAAGTTTATTAGCACTTGCTCTGTGCTTGCCTGCGCATCATTGGTCCAACCAAGCTTTTCACGTGTCGGGCAATCGGTAAGGCACCAGAACATATTACAGTATGTTGAATGTATTCCCGCACGGTAGATATAGTTTATTACATCGTTGCCGCAGAGAAATTCAGAGCGGCGTTCAACGTCCTGATGTGTAAATATGGCGCACAGCTCTTGCGGAGGTCGACTCAGCCCCTCTATACGCAGATAACGGAAACCATGGTAGGTAAACGTGGGCTTGAAGGTATCACTTTTGCCTGAGGCGATCATGCGATCGTGCTGAAATGGAGTATAGTGGTAAAAGTGTTTGTCGTCCATTTTATTATGCTTCGGACGTCCGCATCCGTCAAGCTCCTCGGCATAGTAGAACAAAATTTCACTGTCTCTCGGCTCGCACAGCGTGATCTCGGCATAGCCCGAAATAGTCTTTCCAAAATCGGCTATATATGTGTTGTCGTCGGCTTTGATCAATGAAACCGGAGTTATGCGCTCGCATTCTCTGACGGGCTGACAAGAGGTAGGCTTAAAGTCTGCCACAATAGGTTTTGTGCGCACATATACCGTATTCCAAGCGCTGTCATCGTAATTTGCATTGAGCCAGGAGGTGTCATATTTTCTCATATCGACGTATTCACCCGAGCGTAGATGACTGAAGGTGATATGGGAATTTTTCAAGGAAGCCTTCCAGCTTTGGTCACTGACCGCTACAATTTCTCCGTTAACACGTAAGCAGAGCAGAAATTGAGGGGAATCACGCCACGGAGCGCTATCAAAATCCCATGCAGTTGCGAAGGATTCGTTGAAAAATCCGTTTCCCGTAACAACCCCCAGAACATTTACGCCTGATACGAGAAGCGAGGTCACGTTATAGGTATGATACCAAAGTATTTTCTCATAATCGCTTGTGGCAGAAATAAAAATATCATCGGTAACAGATCTGCCGTTGATATAGAATTTTGCGAAGGATGGCGCTTGGATAATTAGTTCTGCGGAATAGATCTTCTGCTCCAAGCAAAATTCCTTTCGGAAAAAGGGGAGGGGATCGTTATATGAAAATTCAGACGGTTCAGGGACAGCCTTGATATATTCGGCGGGACCGAAAAGTGATTCCTTGGTGTTGGTCATTTGCTCCTCCAAATTAAAGAGTTAGATCCTTGGTAACAAGGTCATTATAGCACAAAGACAGATAAAACACAAGCAATACCAGGAATTTTCTCTGTTTTGCGGTTGCTATCGAGGAAGCAAGCAGGTAAAAGGGACGCGTGTTACTTTTCTTTTGGGAAAGAAAAGTAACCGAAAGAAAACTACACATAAAAATCGGACACATCATTTTGGAGTTTTGCCTTGGTGATGTGTCTGTTTTTGTGTAAATAGATAATTTCAATATCGTGTTGACAAGAGGGGAGTGTTGTGTTATACTCATTCATAATGAATTATCCTCTGCAAAAGAAAGGAGCTTTTTGATATGAAGCTTGAAGGACTTACAGTTAATTTTCTCGGTGACAGTATTACCGAGGGAGCGGGAGTAAGCAATATTCCCGAAAATCGCTACGATAACCGTCTGAAAAAGGCATACGGCTTGAAGGCAACCAACAATTACGGAATTGGAGGAACAAGGATAGCTCACCAGGAGAAGCCGAGCGAGAAGCCCAGATACGATCTCTGCTTCTGCGGCAGAGCCTAGAAAATGGCTCCCAAGTCGGATCGTAGCCATGTCG
>JAZSJE010000147.1:0-3489 GCA_045534135.1 Eubacteriales bacterium | reverse complement strand
AGGCTGCTGCTCGTGGAATCATCCACAAGAACGCTGCTGCCCGCAAGAAGAGCCAGTTCACCAAAGCTCTTAACAAGATGTAATAATGACCGTACATAGTTTCTCACCGCTATGTACGGTTATTTAATTTTTACCAAGGAGAATTTATATTCATATGATATATGAAAGCATTTCGCAGCTTATCGGAAACACTCCCCTGCTGCTTACAAGGAAATATAACGAAAAAAACGCAAACGGAGCAACCATCCTATGCAAGCTTGAATATCTCAATCCCGCGGGGAGCGCTAAGGACAGACCCGCGCTCCATATGATAAATGTCGCCGAGGAGCAAGGTCTCATCAACAAGGATGGAAGCACAGTAATAATCGAGCCTACCAGCGGAAATACGGGAATAGGACTTGCCGCGATAGCCGCTTCAAGAGGATACAGAATTATTCTCACAATGCCCGAGAGCATGAGCATGGAGCGCAGAAAGCTTCTTGCGGCATACGGTGCCGAGATAGTACTAACCGACGCAAGGCTCGGCATGAAGGGCGCCATCGACAAGGCTAACGAGCTTGCAGCCTCGCTTCCCTCTGCGTTTATTCCATCTCAGTTTGATAATCCCGCAAATCCCGAGGCGCACAAGCAGACCACGGGTGCCGAGATATGGCGCGACACAGACGGAAAGGTAGATATTTTCGTTGCGGGAATAGGAACGGGCGGAACTATAAGCGGTGTTGCCGAATATCTCAAGAGCAAAAAAGAGGACGTGAAGATAGTTGGCATAGAGCCATCCTCCTCACCCCTTATTTCAAAGGGCAAAAGCGGACTTCACGGGCTTCAGGGAATAGGCGCGAACTTTGTTCCAAAAAATTTCAACAGTGATCTTGTCGACAAAATAATCACCGTCAGCGAGGCTGACGCATATGCCACGGCTAAGGAGCTGGCACGCACCGAGGGAATTTTGTGCGGAATAACCTCAGGCGCGGCACTTCACGTTGCTACAGAGCTGTCCCGCCTTCCCGAAAATCACGGAAAAACTATTGTCGCGCTTCTCCCCGACACGGGCGCGAGATATCTCTCAACCCCGCTGTTTGACTGACCTTTATTTTATTGCGCATCACAATCTTTTTATATCCCAGCGCCTTCAATCAAGCTTAAACAAACGCAAAAAAAGCGTTGCAATTTTAAAAAATTGCAACGCTTTTCTATATTCCGTTACGTGTTATCAAACAATTCGATCAAAGATATATTCAACACCTTGATCAAATATAATACTTCAATGTCCGTAATAAACCTTTGCCCGGATTCCATACGCTGACGACCCTTATTTATAAAAAATATATTTCTGCGCCATAAATATACAAGAGAGCGTCCGCCCTTTTGACCTTTAGTCAAAGGGGCGGACGCTGTGTTATGCGTTGCAGTATATTCCCTGGTAGCTTCCTCTCTCATAAAGGAGCTTATCTATATCGTTTATTACCGACACCTTTTTTCTGCTCCAATCGGGAGCGAGCAATTCATCGCCCATCCCGTCACCCGTGAGGCGCGCCACAACGGTATTTGGCGGCAGGAGCTCAATTGCGTCGGCAACGAGCGCAACGTACTCCTCCTTTTCGAGCGGAGTGTACTCCCCCGCTTCGTACATATCTGCCATTTTAGTGTTTTTCAGCACATGCAGAAGATGTATCTTTACCTGATCGGGCGCAAGCCGCGCAACGTCGCGGACTGTCCTTTGCATGTCCTCGCGGCTCTCACCGGGGAGCCCAAAAATTATGTGCACACATATTTCAATTTTATCCGAGGCTTCTCTCAGACTTTTATAGCCCGCAAGGAAATCGCTAAAGCTATGACCTCTGTTTATAAGCTCTGCCGTTCTGTCACAGGAGCTTTGCAATCCAAGCTCAACTGTAAGCACCGTGCGCTCGGCAAGCTCACCAAGAAGCGCGCATACGTCGCTCGGTAAGCAATCGGCACGCGTTGCTATATTCAATCCGACAACACCGTCAAGCGATAGCGCTTCATAAAATCTTTCTCTGAGAAGCTCAACGGGGGCATAGGTGTTTGTGTGTGCCTGAAAATAGGCAATACACCGCTCCGTGCTCCA
This sequence comes from Eubacteriales bacterium, assembly GCA_045534135.1. Lineage (GTDB taxonomy): Bacteria > Bacillota > Clostridia > Oscillospirales > CAG-272 > HGM12713. The sequence goes on along the minus strand of JAZSJE010000147.1, from coordinate 1,400 downwards.
TTTCGAAGAAAGCTTTGCTCTCGTGCGCAAATACTGCTCCTCTATAGAAAGATCCGGCATCTCCGCAAAATCACCGCTTCCTCTGCCCGAGCAGTATATGCATCCACCCACACCGCAGCGCCCGTCGATGTTAGGACAGGTCAATCCAATATCAAGCGGAATTTTTGCCACCTTTGAGCCAAATCTGCGACGAAGATAATAATCGTATGTAAAATATCGCTTATTACTGTCGGTATTGACGTAAGGATTTTCACTTCTTTGCGTCCTTTTCATCTTCGTCCTCCTTTGCCCTTTAATACTTTGGGCTGCCGCAAGCGACAGCCCTTACTGTTATTTATTCAAAAGCTTCTCAACTGCCGCGAGGCGCACGCAGACCGAGAATACCGTCATTGCCTTCTCAAGCTCCTCATTGGACGGGAAGGTAGGAGCAATTCTGATATTGCTGTCGTACGGATCCTTTCCGTAGGGATATGTCGCGCCAACGTTAGTAAGCACAACTCCCGCGTCCTTACAAAGCTGGTAGGTACGCTTAGCACAGCCCTGCTCTGTGTAAAGGCTTATAAAATAGCCTCCCTTAGGCTTGGTCCAATGTGCCGCGCCCGTTCCCTCAAGAGTGGTCGAAAGTATTCTTTCAACTATCTCGAACTTAGGTCTTATAATATCGGCAAGGACCTGCATATGCTTCTTTATATTCTCCGCGGTCTTAAAGTATTTTACGTGGCGGATCTGGTTAAGCTTATCAAAGCCGATGGTCTGAATACCGAGTATAGCCTTGATCTGCTCGAGATTTTCCTTTGATGCCGCGAAAATAGCCACTCCCGAGCCGGGGAAAGATATCTTGGAGGTGGACGCAAAATACATCACTCTGTTTTCATTTTTGTACTTGCGGCACTCCTCGAATATATCAAGAAGAACGTCACCGCCCTCGGCATAAAGCTCGTGGACCGCATATGCGTTATCCCAGAAGATACGGAAATCGGCTGCTGCCGTGGGCATCTTTGCAAGTCTTGTTACGGTTTCGTCGGAATAGGTATATCCGTCGGGGTTGGAATACTTGGGGTTACACCAAATTCCCTTTATAGAGCTATCGGCTGCGACAAGCGCCTCAACCTTATCCATATCGGGACCCGTGGGAAGCATAGGAACGTATATCATCTCGATACCGAGAGATTCGCATATAGCAAAGTGACGGTCATATCCGGGAGCGGGGCAGATAAATTTTACCCTGTCATACTTGCACCACGGCTTCTCGCTTCCGTGCACACCGTAAAGCATTGCTCTGGCAACCGAGTCGTACATGAGATTAAGAGAGGAGTTTCCTCCGATAAAGATATTTTCAGCGGGTATATCAAGAAGCTCGGAGAAAAGTCTTTTAGCCTCGGGAATTCCGTCAAGAACTC
>JAZSJE010000042.1:0-10668 GCA_045534135.1 Eubacteriales bacterium | reverse complement strand
GCATTATTCGGTACATAAATTAAGACATACTGCCGCTACACTTATGTACCAAACAGGAAACGTTGACGTGAGAGTTCTTAAAGACATCCTGGGGCACGAGCAGCTGAACACGACCCAAATATATACTCACGTAAGCAACAGAAGCATGCAAGAGGCTATGGAAAACAATCCGCTTTCCTCTCAGCGTGCTCTTCCTAAGGATAATTTTACCTCACTAGATAAGAATTCATCAAATGATGAAGATTAAAATTTAATAATTAGTTGTTCTAAAACAGACTATCCTCCCGTATATTTTAATGAAAATATATCGGGAGGATTTTACTGTGGAACATTCTATTTATAAAGACATATCTGAAAGGACAGGAGGCGATATATACATAGGCGTAGTAGGTCCTGTAAGAACGGGAAAATCAACATTTATAAAGCGCTTTATGCAGACGGTTGTTCTCCCAAATATTGAAGACGGGTATTCAAAGGAACGGGCAAAGGACGAAATGCCTCAGTCTGCGGCTGGAAAGACCGTAATGACTACTGAACCTAAATTTGTTCCTGACGAGGCAGTAGGAATACAGATAGACGATAACATTTCAATGCGCGTAAAAATGATAGACTGTGTAGGCTACATCGTGCCGGAAGCACTTGGTACTCTTGAAAACGGTCAACAAAGAATGGTTAATACGCCTTGGCAGGAAGAACCAATGCCTTTTATAGAAGCAGCTGAATACGGTACTGAAAAGGTTATAAAGGATCATTCTACTATAGGTATACTTGTGACAACGGACGGAAGCATTGGTGAGATATCGCGTGAGAGCTACATAGGGGCGGAGGAGCGCGTGGTTGCCGAGCTTCGTGAAATAGGTAAGCCCTTTGCCATAATACTTAATTCTGCTCATCCTGGAGCCGAAGAAAGTGTAGCTCTTGCTTATGAGCTGGAAGAAAAATACGGAGCACCTGTTGCATTAGTTAGCTGTATTGATCTTGATTTTGATGATATTTCTCATATATTAGAGCTGATTCTTCACGAATTTCCCGTTTCTGAGATCTCCTTTTCTATTCCCTCTTGGATATCTTCTCTTGATGATGTTCACCCGGTAAAAACTACTCTTAGAGAAAGCATAGACGATGTGTGCCAAGGGATAAGCAAGGTTGGGGATATAAAAAACGCGGTATCTCTTTTGAAAAACAATGAATTTCTTTGTGCGTTTGATATATCCGAGATAAATCTTGGAAACGGAAAGGCAAGCATTGAGCTTAACTTCGGTGATAAGCTTTATTATTCGGTTATAAGTGAAATGACAGGCTTCGATATTGAAAACGAAGGACAAATGATAGCTTTGCTGAAGGAATTTGCACAGATGAAGGTACAGTATGAGCGCGTTGCGGAAGCATTGGCAATGGCTGAAGAAAAGGGCTATGGAATAGTAATGCCGACCATTGACGAGCTTCATCTTGAGGAGCCTGAAATAGTAAAGCAAAACGGAGGCTATGGTGTGCGTCTTTGCGCCTCAGCACAGTCAATACACATGATAAGAGCAAATATAGAAACACAGATCAACCCCATAGTTGGAACAGAACAGCAATCTCAGGAAATAGTAAAATATATGCTTAAGGAATTTGAATCTGCACCAGGTGAAATATGGAATTCAAATATGTTTGGCAAATCACTATATGAGCTTGTAAATGATGGACTTCATTCAAAGCTTGAGCATATGCCAGATGAATCGAGAACAAAGCTTTCTCAAACTCTTGAGCGTATTATCAACGAAGGAAGCAACGGTCTTATTTGTATAATACTTTAAAGCAAAAGATGCCCAGCCATGCTGGGCGTCTTTTATTTTATCTTTATCTGATAAATTATTTCCAAGGCCTTTGGTGAAACTATATCATCGATCGGCACATTTGCCGCTAAGCGCTCTCTTACCACTGTAGAGCTTATGTCATTCAACGACTCATCTGCCTTCAATAAAACTGTTTCTGCCTTAGGATAGCGCGCAAAATTAAATCCAGCCATTTCTTTCTCATACGCAAGATCCTTTTCATTGCGGTATCCTTTAACGATCGCGCAGGCATCGAGATCTCTCGCAAGCTCCCACAGCCATCCTTCTGAGGAAATAACCGAAACGTTTTTTTCATCCTCAAGGCACGCCTTGGCTATTTGCTCTCTTTGTTCAAGTGAAAACATATATTCCTTTTTAGGATTTATCATCACAGCTACATAAACCTTATCATAGCTCTGCGCAGCTTTTTTTATTATATCAAGATGTCCCTTTGTGATGGGGTCAAAGCTTCCCGGAACAATTGCTATACGTTCCTTCATTTCAGTTCTCCTTCAAATTAATTTTCAAAAGTGTTATAAGAGAGTTGCCATATCTGACCTGTTTGGCAATAGAAAATTCCGACATTACTTCCTCATTAAAAACAGTTTCGTCTTTACTCTCACATATTATCAAAGAGCTCAGTTTAAGTAAATGATTGTCAAGTAATCCTTGCAAGGCAGAAGTATAGGCATTTGATGCGTAAGGTGGGTCTAAAAAAACTATATCAAAGGAGCTTGTGCTATATCTTTTCAAAAAATCCTTATAATCAGCTTGATAAATTTGACAACGGTCAATAAATTTAGTTTTTTGAACATTTTCTTTTATTATCGTAATTGCTTCCTTTGATTTATCTACAAGTGTCGCGCGCGCAGCACCTCTGCTCAGTGCCTCTAATGCCATTTGCCCGGAGCCTGCAAAGAGGTCAAGAACGGTTCTTCCTTCCAGATCAAATTGGATCATGGAAAATACAGCTTCCTTAACTCTTTCCGCGGTTGGTCTTGTATTGTCGCCTGCAAGCGTTTTTAACTTTATTCCCTTCGCTGTTCCTGTGATTATTCTCATTTATTTTCCTTCTTTTTCTTGGTATCGTTAAAATATACGAATACGTTGTGCGCATCTGCTTTGCTTATACCTTTTATGGCCCGAATTTCGCCCTCTGAAGCGTTTTTTAGCTTTGAGAGAGTACCAAACCCTGCTAAAAGCTTTTTCGCCTTAGACGGACCTATTCCCTCTATCTGTTCAAGAGAGGAATGTTTAATAGTTGACCGTTTTGAAGCGCTTACACTGCCAACGGTAAATCTGTGCACTTCCTCTTGTATGGCATATATAAGCATAAATATAGAGCGCTCACGAGCTATATTTATCTCATCGCTTTCTGTACATAATGCTCTGGTCTTATGATAATCGTCTTTTACCATTCCGAATACGGGAATATCAACACCGTATGCAGAAAGTGCCTCCTTTGCAACCGAAACGTGTCCCTTACCACCATCAACCAAAATAAGATCGGGATACTCAGAAAACGATCCGCTTTTATCCTCTAAAAGGTGCTTCATTCTTCGTTCTAAAGCCTCTTTCATAGAGGCATAGTCATCTGTAGTATCTACTACAGATTTTATTTTAAAGAGCCTATAATCCGCTTTTTGTGGCTTTGCATCCTTGTATACAACCATACCTGCGGTTATGTTTTCCTTGCCGATATTTGATATATCATATGCCTCTATCCTGATAGGCAGAGTTTCGAGTCTGAGAAGATTTGCAAGATCAATAAGGACGTTCTCATCCTTCTGTGCTGATATTTTTGTCTGCCTAGCTTTTTCTTCGGCATTTTTGCAAGCTACAGAGACAAGCTCTTTATATTTACCCCTTACTGCTTTTTTTACGTGCACCCGGTGTGAGGCCCTCTGAGTAAGGAATTCTTCCAAGGTAACAGTGTCGTCTTGGCTCATATCGAAGGAAACATAAACATTTGACGGTATGCTTTCGCGAGCAACATAGTGCTCAGCAAGAAAGGCTGAAAGAGTCGCGCTGTCTATAATAGCATCCGAGTTAAAGACAAAATCAACCTTGTCTATAACAGTACCGCCTCTTACGTATATAGCTGACATACAGGTTGTATATTCGTTAGAAAAAAATCCGAACACATCGGTGTCTACGTCAGGAGAAGCTACGACACTTTGCTTCTGAGTGAGTCTTTCAAGTGCCTTGATCGTATCACGGCATTTTGCCGCGGCTTCGAATTTTTCTTCCTCTGCAAAAAGCAACATTCTCTTATTCAAAAGACGTGTAGCGGCACCGATATTACCACGCAACACATCTGCAGCACAGTTTATAAGCTGTGTATATTCTTCGTACGTAACCTTCCCCGTGCAAAGACCGCAACACTGCTTTATTTGATAATAGATACAGGGTCTTTCCTTACCGATATCACGCGGAAATTTTCTTTTACAATTTGGAATACCAAGAGATTTGTAAATAATATCAAGTATAGAATATGCTATCGTACTACCGGAAAACGGCCCAAAATATTTTCCCTTATCTGAACCTCTTGTTCTTGTAAATACTACCTTGGGATATTCCTCATTAGTTATCTTTATATACGGATAGGATTTTGCATCCTTTAGCTTTATATTGTATTTTGGAGAATGCTTTTTAATAAGTGAGTTTTCAAGCGAAAGCGCTTCGATCTCGGTCTTACAAATAATATAGTCAAAATCCTCAACCGCGCTTACCATATTAAACGTCTTTGTATTCTTCTTGCTTTGCTGAAAATATTGCGACACTCTATTTTTTAAAACCTTGGACTTCCCAACATATATAATATTTAACTTTTTATCCCTCATTATATATACACCGGGACAAAGAGGTAGCGAATTTGCTTTTTCTAACAATTCTTCAAGTCTTTTTTTAGTCTGAGGCATATTTTATTCCTCCGTTATCAAAAAAACAAAGGGCCGTAAATTTTTTACAGCCCTACTATTTCACCTTATTCTGCCAATCCGGATTGAACCAAATTTACCAAACCTTCAAGAGCATCATTTTCATCCTGACCGTCAGCAACAAGAGTTACTACCATCCCCTTAGCGATTCCAAGCGAAAGAACACCGAGCAAACTCTTTGCATTTACCTTACGATCGTCTTTTTCTATCCAAATAGATGATTTAAAGGAATTTGCCTTCTGTATAAAGAAGGTAGCAGGTCTTGCATGCAAGCCTATATTATTAGTAATTGTCATTTCTCTCTTTATCATAAACAAATAGCTCCCCGTTTTTAGCAGGATTGACTAGAATTTTTCAAGCCAATCTAAATACTTTCATACTACATAATATAGTATATCAAAAAAAACAACTAAAATCAATAGCTAAATGTTGGTGAAAATGCATAAACTTTTTACAAAAAAAGACAAATTAGTTTCCGTTTTGCACACAATGCTGAAAATTTGGATATTTTAAAATAAAAAATTATTTTCCTGCTTTTGAAATCTCCAAAATAGTTATTTCAAAAGTTACCTTTTCAGTACAAACGGTAAACATCTGACCGGGTGCAATGTAATTAGAACCGTTAAGCATAAAGGAGCCGTCAGCAGAAAAGCTTCCTTTGCATTTGAGCTTACCCTCGGCATCTATCCTTGTGTTTTCAGGATAATGCACGACAACAAATTCATTTTTTTCAGGAACATAAATAGTTTCTGAGGCTGGCGGATCCGTAAAGGGACGGTTAGAATTCTCAGCGCTTGCCATAATTGTACCAAAGCTATTCTTTGTGTCTTTAAAATAAAATTCATCGCCAATTTCAACGTAATCAATACTCGTATTATTTATATTCTTGACTACAAAGCTTACCTCGGCAGATGTTTGATCCTTAGCATTGCCCAAAATATCAAAAACGTTGTATCTGAAATATATACCCAAGCCGATCGCTACAAGCAGAAGCACGATAACTATATCAAGAACGTAAAGCTTAGGAAATCTACGCACTTTTTCAGTATTGCGTTTTTCTTTTTTGTTTTTCATATCAAACACTCTCCTTCCTTAAGAATTAGCGACAAAGCCTACACAGTATCCCGTACAGGGAAACTTAGGAAATCTGAAGGATATTTGTTCACCAACTGCTATGCGGCATCCGTTAACAGAATATCCTATACCCTTTTCATAGTCCGCTTTGGCAGTTATACGAACCTTGATATCGAATTTATTAGGATGCTCTACAGGCTTACCGTCATAGCTTATAACTTTGCTATTTTCCAACTCAACAGCCGTTACCTTGCCTAATGAGCTCTTTGTAACTGAGTCTATCACGGTATCGTTTTTCTTTATCAAATTTTTAAATTCTTCGTCTACCTCTCGTATTTCTATTGTATAATCGATAGAAATATCGCTGCTTGTCCAAAGCTTTTTGATCTGAGACCAGGGAGAGAAAGAATATATCAAAATACCTACAAGAGTTACTATGATCACAACTATCAAAAAGTCAACGACATTAAATTTTCTTTTTTTCTTGGCATTTACGCCTTTATTGTTGGAAATGTTATCACTCATACTTATTTTCCGTCCTTTCCTTACATTTGTTCAGTATAGTCATCTGTTTCTTTTTTCCTGTTGCGTTCATAATTTCCAACGCGTACAGCAGCGCATCCGATAGCGATGATTATCCAGAATATATACATTACTCTGTAGTTATACCAGATATAATCAAAAACACCCATAACTATAGAAGCAATAAGTGAAGCTATTACTGCGACGGTGTATATTTTAGATTCTGTATTTTCAGGGTTCTTTACGTATTCAAACATTTTCTGAAAGCTAAAAAACAAAACGATCGCGAATACTACTATACCCACTATTCCAAGCGCCAGGAATATTTGCAAAAACAGGCTATGACTGTGCTCTGCCGTTTCCATTCCGGCATATGCGTATTTCGGATAGATGTTTTGAAAAGCCTCATTGCCGAAGCCTATGCCACCAAGCATATTATCTTTAATAGCTGCGGTCGTACCTTCCCATGTATATAGCCTGTAAGATATCGAGCTGTCCGAAAGATTTACTATACTCAGTAATCTGTTTGTTACAGTATTGGGAAGCAATAAAGGCAAAGCAGGAATTACAAGCAATGCAGCACCAAATATGCGAAAGGTTTTTGGCTTACACATAATAAAAAATATCAACGTACAAAGTATAATAGCCAACCAGGCACCCCTTGACCAGGTAAACACAGTACAAGCTACGATCATTAAGGCAGCAAGGAAAGAAAGTATTTTTTCGTTTTTCCGTTTTGAAAGAGATAAAATGGCAAGAACGAAAGGAAAAATCATTACTAAAAACGCTGAAAGAACATTAGGGTTTCCAAAGAAAGATACTACTCTGAGTCTGATATCCGAAAACAGTGATAAGTCGAGCCATTCCCCACTGCTCTCTGCGAAGAAATATTCGATTATTCCAACGGCGGCAACAATCGTAGCTGAAGATATCAGACCTAATACACATCGTTTTACCCAACGTAATGTCCGCATGAGATTTACGACGAGGAAATAACCAAGTAAAAGTATAATAGCTACTGCCGCAGAGCTGAATGACGTCTCACCGCCTGCGCTGAAAAAGGACGAAGCGAATATGGTTACACCAAATACCAATACAAAAAGGTCTAAAAGCTCAAGCTTAAACACTCGTTTTCCTCGAAGTAATTTAAGCATATAAAACGTCCATGTTATGCATATTAACACACACAATACTATTGTAGGATTTTCAAAGAACGAAAGAAACGGAAGAAATACGATAGTGATCAAAACTCCTATTTCCGGTGCAGAAGCAATTAAAAGCAAGAGAATTATTACTGAAATTACAGCTAAAATAGTCAGCGGATGGACGAAGAATGTAAGCATTCCAACAAGTAATCCAAGAAAAAGCATATAGTTTCCGCGACCCTTTACCTTAACCTTGTTTTCAACAAAGTTCTGATCAGAGAAGCCAAAAGCATCACTGAATATCAAGCTGAATATAAAGCTCTTTTTTACTGAGCCAGCTAAAGAAGTTTTTGAGAAAAGTGTAGGTATTGAAGCTATAACAAGACAGATTCCTACAAAAATATAACTATCATCGGCTTCGGCCACATCAATTAAAAATAGCTTTACAACATATACTACCAGAGTGTAAAGTCCGAAAAAGAGTGAGAAATTACCATAAAAGTTCAGTGGAATCGAACACAAATAATTAACAGTCCGCTTAGACTTTTGAGTGAAATAACTCGAATCTATAACGGTGGATAAAAATTTTCTTACTTTTCTGAAAAAACGCCTTACTTTGTGGTTACCAAAAAGCGTTTTACCTGATATGCTCTTTTCAAATTTACTTTGAAATCTTGAATAAGATGTGAAAATTCTTCCAAAAAATCCAAATATAATTGCATTCCTTAAGAAAAATCCAAACCTATCAAGTAAGGAAATAAGAAAGCTTACCGAGGCAATTCCTGATGCACTTTTTACGTTTTTCTTTTCTGTGGTAACGTTAACAGAATTTTTTTCTTTGGTCAAGGTTTCTCCTCCTTTCTGTACTTCTCTAAGATATCCGGTCTTCGTTGCTCGGTCAATCGTATTGACTGCTCACGCCTCCATTTAGCAATATTTTCGTGATGTCCCGAAATCAAAACATCAGGTACCTTTACTCCGTGAAATTCATACGGGCGGGTGTACTGCGGATATTCAAGATATCCACTTGATATACTTTCATCCTCGTAGCATTCCGGATCTGCCAACACTCCATCAACAAGGCGTGAGACACAATCCACTAAGATACATGCCGGAATCTCTCCGCCAGTAAGCACATAATCACCAATAGAGATCTCTTCATCAACGATTTCATCTATAACGCGACGATCAACGCCCTCGTAATGACCGCATAAAATTACTATGTGGTCGTATTTTGCCAACTCCTCTGCCTTTTTTTGATTAAAAAGACTTCCCGATGGCGACATAAACACAACGCGTGTTTGTTCAGATTTTGTACTTCCCCCCATAACATGCTCAAAGCATCTGTATATCGGCGGTGCCATCATAAGCATACCTTTTCCTCCACCATATGGAGTATCGTCTACACGGCGATGCTTATCTTCGGAGAAATCTCTTATATTATGACAGTTGATCTTGACAGCTCCGCTTTTTTGCGCTCTTCCTATTATGCTTTCACCCAAAACGTTACTTACGAGATCCGGGAAAAGCGTCATAATATCAAATTGCATAGATCCTCCAGATTTAAGAAAACATTCCTTCAATGGGGCGCACAAATATTCCTTTGCAAATATCTACCGATATAACAAATTCGTCAACAGCAGGTATCATTGCCTCTCCGTTTGAAGTGCTTACCACATAAATATCAGCCGAACCGCGATTGATTATTTCTTTAAGCTTTCCGTATATTTTTCCGCTATCTGCGTCGATCACGTCAAGTCCGACCATATCAGCTATAAAAAATTCGCCATCTGCAAGATCAAAATCCTCGCGTGCAGCATATATAATGCTTCCCTTAAGCAGCATTGCCTTATCCATATCATCAACCGATTTTAACTCAAATATTACGAATTGCTTAAAAATTGAAGCCTTTAATATTTCATATTGAGAATAAAGCGCCCCGTTTTTTAAGAATATACGCTTTAATGCAGCGAGATCTTTCTCAGTGTTACACCACGATTCAGCCTTAACCGCTCCTCTACATCCATGTGTATTTACGATTTTTCCGCATTCAATATACTTTTTATCAATCATTTAACTGCTCCAGGCAAAAATTATAATAAATATAGATATTTAATTATAACACAATACATTGATAATTTCAACAGTTTTGATCCATTTTTCCAAAATATGCGTTTAAAATCATTAAAATGGCGATAATGTAAACAAAATTTATATTTTTTTAAATTTCTATTGAATTTATCGTTAAAATATGGTATCATAATTAAAGTAAAAAAAGAAAAGGAGAAATATAATGGGTAATGACGGTGGCGGACTTATAGGAATAATACTTATTGTGGTAATGTTCGTGGTTCTCTATTTCTTCATGATAAGACCTCAGAAGAAACAGGAGCGCGAAACCGCTGCAATGCGTAATAACCTCCAGGTTGGTGACGAAATAACCACTATCGGCGGTATTATCGGCAAGGTAATCAGCATTAAAGATGAGACCGTTATGATCGAAACAGGTCACGATCGCACAAAAATCAGAATTCTGAAAACAGCTGTTCGCAGCGTAGATGTACACGCTGAAGACGCACAGGACTAAAATAAAAGATCCGCAACTTTTGTTGCGGATCTTTTATTTTTAAAGTACCTTTTGCAAAAACTGTTGCAATCTGGGATTTTTAGGATTATTAAAGAATTCCTCCGGTGGAGCATCCTCTGCGATAACTCCGTCAGCCATAAAGAGTATTCTGTCGGCAACCTCTTTCGCAAATCCCATCTCATGCGTTACGACAACCATTGTCATTCCCTCATCGGCAAGCTCTTTCATAAGCTCTAAAACTTCGCCAACCATTTCAGGATCAAGTGCACTCGTCGGCTCATCAAAGAGCATCAGCCTCGGCTGCATCGCAAGAGCACGAACGATCGCAATGCGTTGCTTCTGTCCACCGGAAAGCGTGGAAGGATAAGCATTTGCCTTATCCTTCAGTCCAATTTTGTCCAGCAGCTCCAAGGCTCTGCCTTCTGCTTCCTGGCGAATTTGCTTGTTGGTTTTCAGCAATGGCTTTGGGGCAAAAATATTCTTCCATCTGAGCTTACGCCGCTGCTCTTTCGCAACATGGATCGGTGCGAATGTGATGTTTTCCAGAACCGTCATATGGTTGAAGAGGTTAAACTGCTGAAACA
>JAZSJE010000068.1:0-12417 GCA_045534135.1 Eubacteriales bacterium | reverse complement strand
GGCATGTGCTTTTGGAGCTAAATATAAGGATTTTGAGAAAAAGGGAATAGTTGTAATAGGTATAAGCAAGGACAGTGTGGCGTCGCATCAAAAATTTGCTGAAAAATACTCATTACCGTTTATTCTTCTTTCCGATCCCGAGCTCGAGGCTATAAAGGCTTACGGTGTTTGGAAAGAGAAAAAGCTTTATGGCAAGTCATCTTTGGGTGTTGTAAGAAGTACGTTTATCATAGATGAGAATGGAATGCTTGAGATGGTAATGCCTAAGGTTAAGCCTGACACCAACGCAGAAGAAATATTGGAATTTTTTAATTAAAAGGGGAAGATCATGTCGGAATTTTTAGATTCATTGCATCCCGTAGTGGTTTGCTTCATAGTATGTGCTGCAAAAATAATCGAAATAACTATTCAGTCGCTTAAGACCTGTATGATGGTCAAAGGACAAAAGGTAAAGGCTGCGGCTCTTGGATTTACCGAATGTATTATTTGGGGTCTTGTAATATCTACTATAATAGGAACCTTGGGAGATAATATTTTCCTCCTTCTTTTCTATTGTGTAGGATATGCAACAGGACTTTTCTTAGGCTCAACAATAGAGAGCAAGATCGCGCTTGGTACCTCTAATCTGGAGCTTATAGCAAGTGATGAAAGCACCGAAAAAATAACCCAGTACCTTAAATCACAGAATAAGGGATATACGGTCTTTGAGGGACACGGCTCCACCGATAAAATGAATATGATATTCGTAGTGCTTCCCAGAAAGGAAGTACCTAAGGCTTTAAAAAGCATAAGAAAATCATGTGATAACAAGGTTTTTGTTGCTGTATCCGAGGTCAGCAAGTATGCCGGCGGATATGGAATGGTGAAATAATATTTGTAAGGTTTGAGATATGACTCCTAACTATAAAAGAACAAAGCTTGCGTGCTATACGGCATATTTTACAATGTCGTCGATATTCAGCCTACCGCCGTTGCTTTTCGTTACTCTAAGACAGATGTACGGTGTTTCCTACACTCTTTTAGGTACACTTGTGCTCACCAATTTTTGTACTCAGCTATTGATCGATTTGATCTTTACTGTATTTTCTAAGCGCTTCAACGTGCATAAGGTGGTTAAGATAATGCCACTGCTGACAACTACAGGACTTTTGATATATGCAATATTTCCCATGCTGTTTCCTGATATAGCTTATTTGGGACTGCTTATCGGTACAGTCATTTTCTCGGTTTCGGCAGGACTTTCAGAGGTGTTGCTTAGTCCCGTTATTGCGGCAATACCTTCAAAAAATCCACAGAGGGATATGAGCTTTCTTCACTCGCTCTATGCCTTTGGCGTCTTTACCGTGGTCGTTGTAAGCACAGTGTTTCTTAAGGTTTTCGGAACTGAAAACTGGATGTACCTAACGATCTTTCTGGCGCTTTTGCCGATCCTTTCTTCGATTATGTTTATGATCTCACCCATGCCTGATATGAATGCATCGCATAAAGAAAGCATAACTGTTGAGGGCACAAAGCGAAGAACGATAGGTCTTGCTCTTTGTATCGGCTGTATATTTTTTGGAAGCTGCGCTGAAAACGTTATGAGCAGCTGGATATCTGGATATATGGAAAATGCTTTGCATATAGATAAAGCATTGGGTGACGTGCTTGGAATGGCATCCTTCGCGATACTTCTTGGCATTGCGAGAATTTCTTACGCGCGTTTTGGCAAGAACATATTCAGAGTTTTAATTGTCGGAATGCTGGGCGCAACCGTCTGCTATCTTGTTGCGGGACTTTCCACGGGCGTGATTTTGCCCTTTATAGCCTGTATTTTTACCGGACTGTTCACATCTATGCTTTGGCCGGGAACACTCATCATGATGGAAGAAAACGTACCTGGAATAGGTGTTGCCGCATTTGCACTTATGGCAGCGGGAGGAGATCTTGGCGCTTCGCTTGCGCCGCAGCTTATGGGAATGGTGGTAGACGGAGTATCCGCTACACCGTTTGCGGCAGAGCTTGGTAGCAATCTTGGTATGACTGCCGAGCAGATAGGAATGAAAACGGGCATGCTTGTAACTGCTATATTCCCGATAATAGGAGCAATTTTGGTTATCTTTATCATACATTATTTTAAGCGGCATAATAGTACTGCGATGGAAGGCATAGACAATAATGATATCATCAGAGAATAAAAAAACGAAAAAAAGAAAGAAAAAACTATTAATATCCTTGTGTGCAGTTGCCGCGGTAATTGCTATATTGATAGCCGCATGCGCTATTTATCTTAGCGATTATTATCACGCTGACATAGAAGCAATTTCCGCCTTTTCAAAGAGGGGGGATTTTGACGAGAAGATTCTTGATGGCGATAGCATAGCTTTTGTGCCGAAAAATATCCGCGCGGGATTTATATTCTATCCTGGCGGAAAGGTTGAGCACACCGCTTATATTTCGCTTATGAGAGAGCTTGCATCGAAGGATATACTTTGTATTCTCGTAAAAATGCCGTTTAATCTCGCGGTCTTTGATATAAACGCGGCTGATGATGTACGCAATCTTTATCCAAGCGTGGATAAATGGTATATAGGAGGTCACTCGTTGGGAGGCTCAATGGCGGCATCACATTTAGCTGATAACCACACAAAATATAAAGGTCTTGTGCTTTTAGGTGCTTACTCCACCGAAAACCTTAGAGGAAAAGACTTGAAGGTGCTTTCGATATACGGAAGCGAGGATAATGTTATGAGCAAAGACAGCTATGCAGAGAACAAGAATAATCTGCCAAAGGATTTTACCGAAATTGTGATCAACGGTGGCTGTCACGCATATTTTGGTATGTACGGTAAGCAGGACGGAGATGGCACGCCCACTATATCTAACAGTGAACAGATCGTCCTTACGGCAACCTATATATCCGAGCTCATAGATAAATAAAAAAGAAAGTGTCTTTCGACACTTTCTTTTTTATTATTTAAGAAATCTGGCTGTTGGAATATCTTCAAAAAATCTGATCTTTTCCGGGGTTTTGGTAGCTATAGAGCAAAAATACTTTACTGAATCAAGCTCTATTGATTTAACACAAAGCTCATTATCAACTATATTAATTTCTCTTGGAATAAAGGCAGCTTTTCCGTCTCGCTTGAAAAAAGCCTCTTTGGCGGTCCATTTTGAAATAAGATATTCGTCTTTATTTTCTTTTGTCAGAGAGGCATACTCGAGTTTTTCTTTTTCTGTTAATACTTTCTCATCAAATCCAGGCATTAACGGCGCAGACAGTGCTTCTATGTCAATTCCTACGGGAGCTCTGGATACTGCGATCGCAAGCAAAGAGTGACTGTGAGAAATAGAAAAATAGCACGAGGGGGTAGACCATTTGCCGTTTTCATCCTTTGAAAGACTTATATTTTCTATTTTCAGTCCCAGACTGCGGTCAAGCGCATATTTGAGAAGCTGCCATGAGCAGTATTTTTCTCTCCTTGCGCTTTCGTTTGTTACGGCATTTATCTCATCGTTACGTTCAATAGGGAACACAGCACCGATCTTACAGTCATCGGGAATCCTTGCTGTAAATACGTCTACTATTGGAATACTGCGAAATAAGCTTCGCAGTCCGTCGGTTTGCGAGCTTGACGCGTATCCCGATACGCATTCGTTGGCAAAATGCTCGCAGTTGTTATAGATTATACTATATCCTTTGCGACCAATATTTGCCTGCGCATATTTTGCAACGTCCTCAGGCTTTCTGTTTTTCTTTTTTTCTTTTTTGTCGAAATCAGCAACCTCAAGGAATCCACCAACAAGAAAGTTATCAATATCGGTGGCAATTACCTCAATATCCTCGGGCCGCAGATTAAGCTGCTCATTGGGAGCAGGCCCAAACTGTATGACCTCATCCTCGCTTACAAAAATTCCGTAATGATATATATTGCCTATTTTTACCCTTACCATATCGCCAAGTGAAGGGTCCTTTAAGAGCCATTTCATTATTTCTGCTTTTCCTCTATGTAGTTCAATACGTCTCCTAAGGTTTTAAAGTCGTTAAAACCAACGTTGTCAAATCTTATTCCGAAGAACTCCTCTATAGCTATTACAATGTAGAGCACGCCTACCGATGAAAGTCCGATATCTGTTGTAAGATCAGATTCCTCAGTGAGAGAATCTATATCAAAGCTTGCATCGGGCATAGCTATTTGAATAATATCGAAAAGCTTTTCTTTAAGTTCATTTCTGGGCATTGCCATTTAAATTCCTCGCAATCTTCATAGCAGGAGTACGAACAAAGTCGGTATCTCTTACGATGACTTTATTTATTCTTTCAAAGGGGGCAAGGGTAGGATTGATCTTAGCCACTACATCCTTCATATATGCGTCAAAGTCGGTAATTCCTAGCGCAGCGACGATATTGGCTCTGGGAAGCACTTCAAGAATAAGGGTTCCGTTGGTAAGGTCATCATATACTAAGCAATCCTGAATTGCGTCAACTGCATAAAATTTAGCTTCTATCTCAGCGGGGGAAACGTTTTCGCCTGAGGGAAGAACGATTACTTCCTTGATTCTTCCAACTATGTAAAGGAAGCCTTCGTCGTCTATTTTGACGAGGTCGCCCGTCTTGAAATATCCGTCCTCAAAGGCAATTGCATTGTCCTCATCATTTACGTATCCGTCGGTCATATTGACACCCTTGAGCCAAAGCTCTCCGTCTACTATCTTATATTCCATGCCACCGTACATAAGGCCGACAGAATCGGGCTTGCGCAGAGGATCGGGGTTTCCGCTTACGAGGTTGGCTGACTCGGTAAGACCGTATCCGGGAAGGAGAGAAACTCCTATCTTATCATATTCAGCTATAAGATAAGGTGGAACGAAGGCTGCTCCGCAGATGATCGTCTTAAGATCATCGCCAAGCATATTTCGACCGAACTGTCTGGAAAGCTTGAGTGCCATCTCAGCAATTGCGGGAACAAGTACCATGATAGTGGGTCTGTGGATAGCGCAATCTCTGAACATATCCTTGTTGTTTCTGCAAATGCAAAGCGTGCTGCCCGAGTAGAGCGAGGTGAGCATGTTTCGAATAAGACCAAAAACGTGAGTTAAGGGAAGTACCAGGAGATATTTCTGGAAGAAAACGTTTTTAACAGCGTAGCAGCCGTTTTTAGTTCCTGCCATAACAGCCTGATGGCTAAGCTTTGCTCCCTTGCTCTTTCCTGTGGTTCCGCCTGTGAAAAGAACAGTGCAGAGAGCAGATGCGGGAGGCGTTATGGGAGCAGTTGCGGCATCTGTGCTTTCAGAAACGGAAATGAGCGCAACGTTGGGACACCTTTCCTTGACCAAAGCAACCTTGTCAGCAAGAGATTCATCATAAATTATGGCCTTTAATCCGAATTTCATAGCACATCCGAAGATAACCATGGGATCGAGATGCACAGGGAAAAGGACCGAGGGAGCCGCAAAGGTTGCAGCGCTTAAGAAAGCTTTTACAAATCCAACAGAGTTGGGGCAGAGAATGCCCACAAGTGATCCGGGTGTCACACCGTTGTTAGAAAGCACGGTTCTGAATGTGCTTACGTCATTATCAAGCTGAGCATATGTGTATTCGTTGCCGTCTACCACCGCAATTTTGTCCTTGTACTCAGAAGCACAGTGATTCCACATTTCTGTGACGCTCTTATAATCTACTATTTTAGCAAATGTTTCTGGGTCCGTGTACTTTTTGAATGCTTCGTTGTTCATTGTGTAATGTTCTCCAATTCTTTCTCTTTATTTTTAGATTTATCTTTATCGAAATTTGCTTCGTAGTAATCGCGAAGCTCAAGCTCTTTTTCATGAAGGAATTCGCTGACCTGGTTTATCTGTGTAAGAGAAGGTCTTTCTCCTACTATTTCGTGTATGTCTATCAGCTCACCCATGACTATTCTTTGGCGCTCGTACCATTTCTTCTTCTTTACTATGTACATAGGAAGAATTGGAGCATTACCCTTGTACGCCATAAGGGAGATCCCTGATTTAAAGGGAAGAACACCGTTTTTTTCTGTTGTGTTTATCTGCCCCTCAGGGAATATTCCTATAATAGTTCCGTCATTAAGTCTTTCGATCACCTCATGTAAGGAGCTCAGGCTGAAGTTTTCCTTATCTGTTCTTATACAGTGCATAAGATCGAAGAATTTTGCTAAAACCTTTGTTTTATACAAGTCATCTGTTGCCAGGACGTGAGGTCTTCTTGTCTTAAAAATTGTCAGGATTATTATGGGATCAAAAAATCCAACGTGGTTTGCGCAAACAAGTGCTGCACCGCGAATCTTAGGTTTTTTTGCCAAATAAATAATTTTTGGTCTTAACCATAAAAGCGCGGGAATTGAACCGGTTACCTTAACGAAATCGTAGCAGAAATTATAACCGAATTTTTTATTTTTCTTTTTTTTCTTCTAGTTGTTTTCCGAGCTCAATTATTTTTCCTCTTAATATTTCGGTGAGATTTTGTATATTTTGTTTTTCAGTCAAATTGTCATCATACAGCTCTCTTAGATTTATGGGCTTGCCGATAATAGAAGCATTGCCATCTAAGGAAATTCTGCGTTTTTCAGTGTAGACGGGGATTATAGGCGCACCCGATTCAAGCGCAATGTAGACCGTGCTTGGTGTGAAAGGCAGAGGTCGTTCCTCACCATCCCTAGGTATGCGCGCTTCGGGGTAAATTTCAATGACTCCCCCTTTTTTTAATATCGATGAACATTTTTCGACAAACTCAAAATCGTGCTCGTTGCGGTTGACACGTATTGTGCCCATCAGCTTCAAAAATGTACTCAGAAAGAAATTTTTCTCAAAGAGAATCTCGGCAACCACACATCTGAGTGAACGCGAGTAAAAAATGAACATCGTAACGGCAAAATCTATAACTGAATTATGATTTGAAACAACTATAGCCGCACCTTTAATTTTTCGATTTTGAACTTTTTTGTCTTCGTAATAGACTTTATTCCTCAGCAACAAGAGCTGAGGAATAAAGCCGGTTATTTTTACAAAGATATTAGATAGCAGAAAAAGCATATTTGTATATTGCCTCGAACCGATTTAGTTTGCGCCGACAAGCTTATTCATCTTGCGCTGAAGAATTGCGAGAGTAATAAGGTTTACGGGCAAAATGGGGAAGATAAGCGAAATCGCGATAAGTGCTATGGGGCTTATCTTGATGTCCACATCGTTTTCCTTAGCTCTTGCAAGAATTTTCTTTCTCATTGCAAGAATAACGGGGATCTGTGCGTAGGGAATAATTATAGACGCAACGTATGCAAGCGCATTGAGGATACCCTTGAAAGCCTTGGTGGATCTAATGAGCAACAAGCTCCAGATAAATCCGAACAGTGATCCTGAAAGGACCCAAAGACCGACCTGAACGAATACGATCTCACCCTTCTCAACAACCGCGGGCTCTGCTACGATCTCGCTTATGTCAAGGCTTGGATCAAGACGCTTCATCTCCTCTGCCACCTCGGCATTAGAGAAGTCGCGGGGCATCTTGCGTGCCAGGAATACGCCGAGTAGACAGGTTATGCAGACAACGAATGGAACTAAAAGGTTACCAAGATTGTAAACCGATGCAGACTGCTCTGCGGTTACTGCAAAGTTAGGATCGGTAATATTCATAAAGTCCCTGTATGCCTCATTGGAGCTTGTTGCCCATACGATTCCGCCGACGTCCTTTGAGATAAAGAGGTTCTTTATGTATTCATATATGAGAGAGCCTGAAATTGCTCCGACTATAGAGGATACGACCGCATTTCCCGCGAAATACATTGCGGAATGGTTTTTACCTGTAAGGCGTTCCTCAACACTGGATATCTGTGCGGGAGCAAGGTAGGGCATCATGAAGAATACACCGATAGACCAGCTTGCGCTCAGTCCGCCGATAATTCCAATTACAATCTTAAGTGTGGATGCTTCATCTCCAAGCATGAATCTCGAGCCGAAGAAGAAGGACATGATAGCTATCGCAAAGAGGATAAGACAGCTTTGATAGGATGCGCGTACACCGAATCTTACCTTTGCCTTGTTGAAAAGATAGAGCATTATCGGTACGGGCGCAAAAGCGCAGGTGTTCAAAATGGTCATGTGGAATCCGCTAAGTCCCATTCCGCCTATTATAAGACCGTTCATCGAGGAAAGAAACATCTGCAGACCGAAGAAGGTGCAGCTGTTAACCAATAGCCAACGACGGAAAAGCCTGTTCTGGAAGGTAAGCTTTATACTTTCGCCAAAGGATACCTTTTTAGGTGTGGTGCCTGCATTTTCGGGATAACCGTACTTCTTGCCCTCTTTTATCATGAACAAAGGAATAAGCATGGTCAGCATAACGGGAAGGCTGAAGAACACAAGCTGGTCGATGTGCATCTTGGTGGCTGAAAGAACAGCGGGAACAAGCGCATATACAAGACAGTAGGTTATTGTGTCGAAAAATGACTTGTAGCTGGAAACTCGCGTTCTCTGAGCTTCATTTTCGCAAACCGCAGAAAATGAGCCGTAAAAAGAGATAAGGCTCATGGTGTAGGACGCGAAGAATATCATAGAGAAAATTGTTATCCAAATGGTGTTAAGAAGCTTTCCGTCGGGTCCACCGATAGGGATCCAACAAAGAACGAAGCTTACAACCATAGGAATAAAGGAAATTGCGATGGTAGGACGGCGCTTACCCCACTTAGTTGATAGCGAGTCTGTTATGTGGGCAAATGGAATGTCTATTATTCCGTCGAATATCTTTCCTATCATGAAAAGGATAGGGAATACTGCTGGAAGAATAAAGCAAACACCGGGAATAATGGCTTGAAATTGTTCACCTGCTTCGAGCGCAGAGGGATTTATAGCATCAGAAAAGTATGACCCCATAAGGATCATTAAGAAATTAGGTCCAAATCCTGAAAAAGCAAACAGAAGTTCCTTCCATTTTTTGTTAAGCGAGTGTGTCATGATTTCTCCTTCAATAGATAGATATGGTTAAGAGTTTTTTATATGCTGACAAATTTCTTTGACTGTGCAAAGTGTTTGCCCGTTTCCTGTAATGATTTCTATTCCTAAACGCTGTTTTATGAGCGAACGCAGTGAAAAATAATCGAGACTTGTTCCGCCAAGGTCAGTGAAGAAATTCTGCGAAGCTCCGATTTCAGACGGATCCCTTGAAAGAACCTCTGCAAAGCAGGAACGAACCTCACCTTCAAGCTCTAAGAGCATTTCATCCAGATCATCCTTTATGCTTTCCTTGCCTATGATTCGGAATTCACCCGCAGCAAAGCGCTTTGCAAGGCGAAGACGGTTAAGCTTTATCTCGCCTTTATTGATAAGATCTTGATTGGTGAGATAGATCGCCTTTATTTCGCTAATTAATCCTGCCTTTTGGACAGATGCGGAAAGCTCACTGTATATTTCTGCGATCTTTCCCTCTGAGAAACAGCCCGGGGCACTCGCCAAGAGCGCAACTGTACCGTCGGTTTTCTGGAAGATGCAAAGCTTTTCTACTCCGCTTGCGGATATTGATTTTTCCGCTATTACGGGGTTGAGGTTTTCACCGCTCTCTGAAATTATAAGGTCGTCGCGTCTACCCTCTATGTAGTATCTGCCGCCAACATACTTTACGAGATCTCCCGTTTCAAACCAGCATTCATAATCGGTAGGTATGGATTTATCTCCTTGAAGTATTTCAGCCGCTCTTGTTTTTCCTTTGACCAAAAGCTCACCGTTATCTCCGACCTTGTAAAATGTATTTCCAAACGGCGCACCTATAGAACCTGAGCAGAGAAGCTTCTTGGAATTGGATTTTTCAACCGAGGTAATTCCTATTTCGGTCATTCCGTATCCGTTTGCGGTGTGGTATCCGATCCCGTTGAAGAATTCAAGGACCTCACGCTTTACGTGGCTACCACCGGTAATGATAAACTGAATGCTATCGCCAAATAGCCCCTCGCGAAGCTCACGGAATGCGCGTTTTGCTATAAAGTTTCCAAACCTACCTGTGCGCAGGGTGATAGAGTGTATGAATCTGAAGCGTTTATATGTGCCACCTGAGCGCGATTTTATCTTACCGATCGCAGCCTTGTATACCGACTCCCAAACAAGCGGCACAGCGAATATATGAGTTACCTTATGCTTTTTGACTGTGTTTTGGATGGTAGAAGGATTAAGATCCTTTGGAAATACGAAGGTTCTCGCAAAAAAGCCAAACCATATGTACACTGCTATAAAGCCAAATACATGGCAGAAGGGAAGTAAAATAAGCTGCTTGAGCTCTCCCTCGTAATGCTTTTTAATCCCGGGACATTCCTTTACTATGTTTACGCTGTCGCGTATCTGGTAGTAAAAGTTCTCGCCCGTATAAACGCAAAGCTTTACCTTTTCCGTTGTGCCCGAGGACATAAAAATGATCTTTTCGCCAAAGCTTTCGGATGTGTCAAATTTCTTTTCGGCGGGAAGCACGTCGGTCGAAAACACGGTTTTTGCCGAGAAATTCTCCCCGTCAGAGATAACGGCACAGACGTTGTGCGTAGCGATAGTCTGCTCCAAAATCTCCAAGGGTAAACGGGTATTCATGACCAAAAGATTGTATCCGCACATAAGAGCTGCCCAGAAAAGCTCTATCCACTCTATTGAGTTTGACATGTAGAGCCCTATGAGAGAGCCCTTCTTCACATCACTCAAGGCAGCTTCAAGAGAGGTTGCCTTTTGGAGAATTTTTTCCTTGAACTGCGCGTAAGTAATCTTTTTAATTCTATAACCGTCAGTACTCTCTGCCATAATATTGTTTGATTCGTCAAACATGTAATTAAAGAGCGTTTTGAAGTTTTTTTCTTCTTTTTCGTACTTGTCGAGCTTATACTGTATATACTCGTTAATAGAGGAAAAACCCCTTATATTGTTAAGAACCATATAACAAAACACCTCACATAAATAAGGTAGACACTAATAAATTAAGTATAACAAAAAAGTCGAAAAAAGTCAATACAATCTTGAATAAAATCTAAATTATATGTTGAAAATATATTAATAAATTGCCAGTTTAAGCACAAAAAGGGAAAAGGGTAGCAATTTGCTACCCTTTTCTCGATCAAAGAACAATTGCATCAATTGCTTCAAGCTCTTCCTTGCAGAAATTAAGATTTTTATTCATGCTAAGATTTTCAAGTATTTGCTCTGGCTTTGAAGCGCCTATAAGAACGCTTGTGACGCCCTCTTGACTGTATACCCATGATAGAGCCATTTGCGCTAAGCTTTGACCTCGGTCTGCGGCAATGCGGTTTAACTTTTGGATTTTTTCAATTGTTTCTTTTGAAAGCGCACGCTCAGTAAGAAATCTGCCGTCTGTTCTTACTCGGCTGTCCTCGGGAATACCGCAAAGATAACGGTTCGTAAGAAGTCCCTGCGCAAGCGGACTGAAAATTATTACACCCTTTTTCTCCTTTATAGCACTTTGGAGAAGTCCGTTTTTTTCGATAGTTCTGTCCAATATAGAATATCTGTTTTGATTGATGATAAACGGACAGTGAAGCTCATTTAGTATTTCTGACGCTTTCTTCATTGTTTCTCCGTCGTAGTTAGATAGACCGACATAAAGAGCCTTACCGCTTTTAACGATGCTATCAAGCGCCCACATTGTTTCATAAAGAGGGGTGTCGGGGTCCATTCTGTGATGATAGAAAATGTCAACGTAATCAAGATTCATTCGCTTAAGGCTTTGATCAAGGCTTGCGCAGAGATACTTCTTGCTTCCATTGTCACCGTAAGGGCCGGGCCACATATAATATCCCGCCTTAGTGCTTATTATCATCTCATCGCGATGGATTTTCATGTGCTCGTGAAGGATCTTTCCGAAATTTTTTTCGGCACTTCCTGCCGCAGGACCGTAATTATTTGCAAGGTCAAAGTGAGTAATTCCGTTGTCAAAGGCGACAAAACACATTTTGCACATGTTTTCAAAGCTTGCGTTGTCGCCAAAATTATGCCACATTCCAAGAGAAACAGCAGGGAGCTTCAGACCGCTCTCTCCACACTTTCTGTATTGAGCGGATTCATATCTTTTTTCATTTGCAACGTATTTCATAAAATTCTCCTTTTTATAAGTTTGCGTCAAGATATTCGGAAATATCCACATCGGATATCACGCGATCCATGTCGGATACGTTTCCCATATTGTAAAAATATGTCTTACCTAACTTACTGCTGTCGCAAAGCAATACCTTTTTTTCGCTGTGAGCAAACATTACCTTTCGAAGATTTGCTTCCTCTATCGCGTTGTCGGTCATTCGACCCTTCTCGTCAAGTCCGTGACATGAGAAAAACAGAATATCCGCATTTATATTACGAACAAAGCTTTCTGCCTGCTCTCCCACGTATGAAAAAGAGTGTATTATCATCTCACCACCCGTGCAGAATGTACGTATATTCGCCTCGGCA
>JAZSJE010000205.1:0-4477 GCA_045534135.1 Eubacteriales bacterium | reverse complement strand
CGACCAGCTTGGAAGGCTGGGATTCTACCATTGAACTACACTCGCATTTTTGGAGGCTCTTTCGAACCGCTCTAATATGATATCACAAAGTTATGTCTTTGTCAATACCTATTTTTAAATTTTTTTAATTTTTAGAAAACTTTTATTTTTCTATAATATTGAAATAAATTTCTGAGTGTGATATAATTGTTTTAGTATCTATACAGGAGGAACTTTAAATTATGATTTTCGAAAATTACGACAGAATAGTTTTTGCGGGGGACTCGGTTACGGATATGGGTAGAGCGTATCCTAACGGAGAAGGACTTTTTGATAACGTAGGTAAGGGCTATGTCAGAGTTGTTGAAAATATGCTTTCCACATACTATCCCGAGCGCTTTATAAGAGTAACAAACGCGGGCATATCGGGCAACACCAGCCGTGATCTTCTGGCGCGCTTTGACAAGGACGTAGTGGAGCTCAAGCCCGATTGGTTGTCTATTTGCATAGGTATAAACGATGTTTGGCGTCAGTTCGACTGTCCTGCGATGAAGGACACTCACGTTTATCCCGATGAATACGAGAGAAACGTTGAAGCCATGATCCTCAAAATGAAGGATAAGGTGAAGGGAATATTTATTCTTTCCCCTTACATTATTGAGCCACTTCGCGAGGACGCTATGAGAAAGAGGATAGATGAATACGTGGCTATATGCAAGCGCCTTGCCGAGAAGCACGGCTGCCGTTTTGTTGATTTTCAGCAGATGTATGAGGATTACTGCCAGATAAGACACAGCTCCTATATCGCGTGGGACAGAATACATCCCAATCAGATAGGCGCGACTCTTATGGCAAAAGAATTTTTCAAGCAGTGTGACTTTGATTACAACAGATAAGGAGTAAATAATATGAACACCGTAAAAATAGAAAAAGGCAACGTAAAGATGGTAGCTCACAGAGGAGTGAGCGGACTTGAGACCGAGAATACCTGTCCCGCATTTGTAGCGGCAGGAAACAGAAGCTATTTTGGCGTTGAGACCGACGTTCACGTAACTAAGGATAAGAAATTCGTTATCATACATGACGAAACCACCGACAGAGTGAGCAGAGGAGAGTTTTGCATAAACGTTGAGGAGAACGATTTTGCGGCAACAGAGAGTATAATTCTTCCCGACCGTGACGGAAGCCGTGAGCGTACCGATATAAGAATTCCTTCGCTCAAGGAATACGTAAGCATCTGCAAAAAATATGAAAAGATATGTGTTCTTGAGATAAAAAATCCTTTTGTAAAAGAAGATCTGGAGTCACTTCTTGCGGAAATAAAGGAAATAGATTATCTTGAAAATATAATTTTCATTTCGTTTGCGCTTTCCAACTGTACCATACTTAGAAGCATGCTTCCAGACGCGGAGATCCAGTTCCTTACAAGCGCTGAGGTGGACGATGAGCTTGTTGCTACACTTGTTGAAAACAAGCTTGACCTTGATATTTATTTTAAGAGATTGACCGCAGAGAACATAGCACTTCTGCATTCGAAGGGAATAAAGGTCAACTGCTGGACGGTTGACGGTAAGGATGATGGCGAGGCGCTTGTAAATATGGGCGTAGATTTTATTACCTCTAACATTCTTGAATAACGGAGAGAAAATGGAAATATTGAAGCTGTGCCCCGTGTATAAGGATTACATCTGGGGCGGAGAAAGACTTAGAACAAAATACGGCAAGGTGACTGATATGACACCGCTTGCCGAAAGCTGGGAGCTTAGCACTCATAAGGACGGCAAAAGCATTATTGTGGGCGGAAAATACGACCGAAAAACGCTTGAGCAGTATCTTAGGGATAATCCCTTGGCACTTGGAGAACGTTCATGCGGGGAGCTTCCTATACTTATAAAGCTTATTGATGCGGCAGATAATCTCAGCGTGCAGGTCCATCCCAACAATGCGCAAGCAAAGGAATGGGAGGGGCAGAACGGAAAGACCGAGATGTGGTACGTAGTTGAGGCCGATAAGGGAGCCTCGATAGTTTACGGAGTTAAGAAGGATACTACCTCCGAGGAGCTGGCTGAGGCTATCAGACAAAAGCGTGTAGAGGAGCTTCTTGACAAGGTTCCTTCAAATAAAGGCGACGTTTTCTTTGTCGAGGCAGGAACGATCCACGCGATAGGCAAAGGAAATCTTATTGCCGAGATCCAGCAGAATTCCAACGTTACCTACCGCCTTTACGATTATGGCAGGGTAGGTAAGGACGGAAAGGAGCGCGAGCTTCATATAGAAAAGGGAGTAAAGGCGGCTAACTGTAAAAAGACAGAGCGACGCAGTATTCCGCTCTGCTCAGACGGAACAAGACTTCTTGGCAGCTGTGAGTATTTTGCCGTAAAGGAAATAAAGCTCTCGGGCAAAAAGACTCTTTGTGCCGATAAGCGAAGCTATCATGCGCTTACAGTGGTGAGCGGCTCTATGTTGATCAACGGAATGCCTGTGGCGCTTGGAGAAACAGTGTTTGTTTCGGCGGGTGTAGGTGAATATTCTATTGAGGGTAAGGCGACAGCGCTGCTTACCTTAGATGCTCCGCGCTATTTCATAGGTATTGACCTTGGCGGAACTAATATAGCCGCAGCTGTGGTCGACGAATACGGAGTTATATATGGCAGAGCTAAGAGAAAGACCTCAGCCCCAAGACCTTATAGCGAGATATTTGATGATATGGCGCTTTGCGCCCGCGAAGCAGCGCTTGCGAGCGGTATTCCGTTCGAGGATATCGAGAGTGTTGGTATCGGATGTCCGGGAGCGCTTGATACCGATAACGGAATGATTGAATTTTCCAATAATCTCGGATTTTATGATGTTCCGATAGTGGAATATATGAAAAACGCACTCGGAAAAAGGATATATCTTGAAAATGACGCTAATGCCGCGGCATGGGGAGAATTTCTCTGTGGCTCGGGTAAGGGCATGAGCAACATGGTAATGATAACTCTGGGCACGGGTGTCGGAAGCGGGATAATTGAAAACGGAAGGCTTATCCGCGGTGCTTACGGCAAGGGCGCGGAGCTTGGTCACATGGCAATAAGAGCAGGCGGAGAGAAATGTAATTGCGGCAGAAGCGGATGTCTTGAGGCATATGCCTCCGCTACCGCGCTTATACGTCAGACTAAGGCAGCTATGAGAGCGGATAGATCATCGCAAATGTGGGAGATATCTCCCCAGCTTTCCGACGTAAACGGATGCACCGCGTTTTTGGCTAAGGACGCTACGGCTAAAAGGGTAGTCAAAGAATATCTCGGCTATCTTAGCGAGGGAATGGTCAATATCGTAAATATACTTCAGCCCGAGGTTATTTGTATTGGCGGCGGTATATCGGGAGAGGGAAAGAAAATACTTGCGCCTCTTAACAGAGATATTGCTAAATATTCCTTCGCACGCTTTGGAAAGAAGCAGACAAAGGTCACCTGCGCTACGCTTGGAAACGATGCGGGAATAATCGGCGCAGCGCTTCTTTGGAAGAATTCCGAAAAATAAGGAGATAAAAATGGACTTTACAAGACTTAAGGATTATATGGACAGACTTGTGGCAGAGTATAACGTGCCCGGTGTGGACTGTATCGTATACAAGGAGCATGAGCAGCTTTTCAGATACTATACGGGAATGAATGATATAGAAAACGGAAAGAAGATGGACGGAAACGAGCTTTATCTTATTTTCTCCATGACTAAGATGCTTACCTGTACTGCGGCCCTTCAGCTTCTGGAGCAGGGAAAATATATAGTTACTGATCCGGTATCTAAGTATATCCCCGAGTTTGCGAAAATGAAGCTCTGTGATGAGGCGTTGGAGGTTAACAACGGAGCGAATATAGCTACGGGCGGAGCTATCGGTGAGAGCGGTGCGCTTAGTGGTGAGGGGTACGCTAAGAATGCGATCACCATAGAGCATCTCTTTACCATGACTGCGGGCTTTAACTATGACCTTGGCGCACCGTACATAAAGGAGGCTCTTGCGGATGGCAAGACCTCTACTATGGATCTTGTGAAGGCGTTAGCTAAAACTCCGCTCGGATTTGAGCCCGGAACGAGATACAGATACAGCCTTTGCCACGATATACTTGGCGGACTTATTGAGGTGTGGTCGGGTAAGAGCTTTGGCGAGTACATGAAGGAGAATATATTTGACGTATTGGGAATGAAGGACACCTTCTTTGGTGTTCCAAGTGATGAGGAAAGACTCTCGAGAATGGCTGTGCTTTACAATCACAAAAAGGACAGAAAGCCCGAGCGTAAGGAGCTTTTCTGCCCATACAACCTTTCTCCCGAATACGAAAGCGGTGGCGCGGGACTCACATCATGTCCTGAGGATTATGCCATTTTCCTTGATGCGCTGGCAAACGGCGGTGTAGGTAAGAATGGCAGACGAATTCTGTCCTCCGCTTCTGTCGCGCTTATGTCGGCTAATCATCTTTCGGGAAAGTGTCTTGAGGATTTTCAGGCAGGACACGTG
>JAZSJE010000154.1:0-13925 GCA_045534135.1 Eubacteriales bacterium | reverse complement strand
ATTGAAAAAGGAGTAAAAATGATAATTTTATAGAACTACTACGAACAGAGAGCTAATGCGTTTTGGTCGTTTGGAGCAAGAGATGCCGAGAGTCAAAGAGAGCTTGGCAGAAATTTGCTCCGCCGTATATTTGAATGCGCCAAAGAGGAAAAGTGCGATCTTTTGTTGATAGCGGGCGATCTTTTTGACAGTAGATTTGTAAGTGAGGAAACGGGGGAGCTGTTTTGCTCGTTGGTTGAAGAAAGTAATGCTTTCGTTGTGCTATCCCCGGGAAATCACGATCCCTATTCGACCTCCTCTTTTTATGCAAAGGCTCAGAAAAGACTCGGAGATAAGCTGGTACTGTTTACCTCTCCAGAGCTTCAGGTGTTTGATATAGACTCTGTAGGAGTGAGAATTTTTGGATATGCCTTTACGTCTATGGCACTTACAGAGAGTCCTTTGGCAGGAGTGGCTATTCCTGCCGATGACGGATATTTGCGTATTTTTTGCGGACACGCGGATATTTTTTCTCCCGTTTCACGCTATGCTCCTATAACTGTAGATGAGCTCAGAAGATTTAATTTTGATTATGCGGCGCTTGGTCACGTACATAACAAGTGTGATGAGGCGGAGCTTGACGGACGTGTACGTTATTGCGGGTTCGGTGAGGGAAGAAGCTTTGATGAGATTGGTGAAGGCGGCGTCTGGATAGTGGAGGTTTGCGAGAGCAGCTTTGCCTGTGAGCGTAAAATTCTTTCAAAGAGAGCGTTTTATCTTGAAAACGTTCAAGTGGGCGCGGATGACGATGTCGCGTCACTGAGGACGAAAATTTGCCTTATGATGCGTGAGAAAGCATACGGCGAGGGCGCATATATTCGTTTTACGCTTGAGGGTATAGCGGATGATGCACTTGTGCGTGGCATACGCTCACTGGCAGGAGAAATTTCAAGTGAGTGCGGTATTGAATTTTTGGAAATACACGACGCTACGATGCCGATCATTGACGGGGAATATCTTGAAAGAGATACCACGTTGCGCGGTGCGCTTTACAGAACCCTGCGCCCAAAGCTTGTTTCTGCCGATAATGAAGAACGGAAAAAAGCCATAAGGGCACTTAAAATAGGGCTTGCCGCTATAGACGGGAAAAGTATTTTTGCCGTAAGCGAGAAGGGCGGTCATAGATGAGAATAATTGAGATAAATATCAGTGAGTTCGGCTCGCTGAAAAATAAAGTTATTTCCCCTGAGGCGGGAATGAATGTTATTTACGGAGAAAATGAGTCGGGAAAGAGCACGATATTGCTTTTTATAAAATACATGCTCTACGGACTTGGCAGAAGAAGCTCATCTAACAGTGAGAGAGAAAGGGCTATCAGCTGGAGCGGTCATTCAGCCTCGGGCAATATGACCTTTGAGCACGGAGGTTCTGTTTACAGAATAGAAAGGCGATATAGCGACGGTGGCAGAGAAAAGCTAGATATAATTTGTCTTGACGATTCTAGCGAGATAAAAACCGATAAGACTCCGGGAGAGTATTTTTTGGGTGTGCCTAAAGAGGTGTTTGAAAGCAGTTCCTTTGTAGGGCAGATGCGTTCTACGAAAATAGACGGTGAGCGAATGGCTGAAAGTATAAGGAATATGCTTACGTCTGCCGACGAGAGCGTTGATACATCAAAGATCCTTAAAGGACTTGACAACGTGAGGGTAGGATATCTGCACAAGAACAAGATGGGTGGAAGCATTTATGATGACGAGCAGAGAATAAGTGAGTACCGTCAACGACTTGAAAGAGCGCGTGATGACGCCTTGGCTCTTGAGGAAGAAGCGGCTAAGCTTGAAAGGGCAAGGGCAGATTATGCCACCGTAAAGCGTGAGCTTGAGGAAAAGGACGTGCTGCTTTCCGAAATGAACAAAATAATAATTGTTGAACGATTTAACGCGCTTGATAATAAAAAAACGGAAAGGGCTGATATTGCTCAAAAAAGAGAAGCTCTTAAGGCTCAAACGCTTAAGACTGAATTTTTTCCGACACACGGTCATATAGCTGAGCTTCGTTATGCATCGGGCGAATTTGATAAGGCAAAAAACAGCTTTACTCAGAAAAAAGAACAGTTTGAGGAGAAAAACACAAGTGCCGCAGACGAATACTTGGCAAAGCTTGGCGAAAGTGTCGAGCAACGCGGAGGAGCACAGCAAATATTGAGCTTAGTGTCTGCGCAAAATAAAAAAAGCAAAACTCAGAACGGAGTTATAGCAGCGCTTTGGTCAGCTGTGGCTGTTGCGTCGGCTTCTGCCGTAATGCTTATACTTTCAAATATTTTGTTTGGTGCCGCACTTTTTGCCACATTTATTCCTGCGGTAATATTTACCGTGACAGGCATTATTACAAAGAAAAAATGCGCTAAAGCTATAAACGATATAGCCGCGCAATATGGAGCAACTCCCGAAACGCTTGCGCAAAGGCTTGATGAAGCGGTAAATGCTTGGGCACAGTACAGAATGCAGATGAGCGCACGTATAAAGCTTGAGGCGGAGCTTGAAAATCTTCAGATCAACATGGAAGCTGCGCGCGTGAGGTTGGATAGCTTACTTGCCAAAACGTCAAGCGGATATCCTGCTGAGAAAGAGATACCCCGTTTAGAGCGCTTTATAGCTGAGTACGAGAAAATGATGCGTGATGAAGATGCGCTTGGACGTATGATCGACGACGAGGAAAAAGCCCTTAGGGCATATAACTATGAGGAAATACGCGCAAGTATTTCGGTAGATACATCAGAGATAACCTCTACTGCTATCTCTGAAGCTCAGCGCATGCGGAGCTTCCTGGTCGCAAGAAAAGCAAGCTTTGAGCAAAAGTTTATGAATATTACCAATTCTATCGCTCATCTTAAGGCGAGAGCAGAGGACCCGTTGGCAATTGCCGATAAGCTGGCTGAAGCTGAGGATAAGCTTTCTGCTGACCGTGAATTTTACGATGCGCTTACACTCGCGATGGAGTCTATAGAGCAGGCAGGACAAGTCATGAGCGGAAGTGTTACGCCTGTTATATCCAAGCGAGCAAGCGAAATAATAGCTCGGATAAGCGCAGACAAATATAAGGTACTGCGTACGACGGGGACACTTGGAGTATCGCTTGATAGCGATGGATTTGGAGTGAAATCCGATCTTCTCAGTGAGGGAACAAGGGATGCGGCATATCTCGCACTGCGTATAGCGCTATTTAGTCGCATATACGGCACCGAGCTGCCGCCATTGATGCTTGATGAGGCGCTTTGCCAGCTTGACGATCTCAGAGCCGAGAGAACACTCTTGATGCTTGATGAGCTGACACGCGAGGGAGTACAGTGCTTGTGCTTTACGTCACATAAGCGTGAGGGAGAGATACTTAAGAGCAAAGGCGTAAGCTATTGCGACATAACACTTTAACAAAAAACTCGGTAGAAGCTTCTACCGAGTTTTTTGTTAATTTACTACGTTTTTGGGTGTTCCCTCAAGGAATGATATTAAATTATCGAATACGATAGAGAGTAGGCGCTGTCTGGTTTGGAGCGGAGCCCAAGCAATATGGGGTGTTATGGTGATGTTTTTCGCATATTTTAGTACGCATTCGGAGCTCATTGGCTCGCTTGTCAATACGTCGATAGCGGCACCCGAAAGATGCTGGCATTCAAGGGCATCAAACAGAGCGTGCTCATCCACAACACCACCGCGGGCTGTATTTATAAAATATGCTCCCTTTTTCATCTTTGAAAATGTTTTTGCGTTGAAGATCTCTTTTGTCTGCTCTGTAAGAGGACAGTGAACAGTAAGAAAATCGCTTTGCTCAAGAAGGGTATCCATATCAACAAAGGTTACGCCATCAGCTTCCTTTTTTGTTCGGGTATAGCTTATTACCCGCATATTAAATGCTTTAGCTATTTGTGCTACGCGACTTCCTATCGCGCCAAATCCGAATATGCCCAGTGTTTTTCCCTCAAGCTCGCAGGTAGGACGCGAGAAAAAGCAAAAAAGTCGGGAGCGTATCCATTCACCGTTTTTTACGTCGGTATCATATGCGGATATTTTTGACGCATGATTGAGAATGTAGGCAAAAACCTGCTGCGCAACTGCATTGGTGGAATAAGAGCCTGCGTTTGATACTGTTATTCCTTTGCTTCTTGCGTAAGCTGTATCAATGTTATTGTATCCTGTCGCGAAAAGGGCAATTAGCTTTAAGGATCTTGTGCTGTCTATTTCTGGCTTTCCTATAACGGTCTTATTGCAGATAACTATGTCGGCATCCTTGATGCGCTCGGCAGTTTGTTCAGGTGATGTTTCTTTGTAATAGGTCACGTTGCCAAGCGATTCCAAAATCGACAGATCAAGGTCGCCTGAGGTTACTGTGGCACAGTCTGTGAGAACTATATTAGGCTTCATATATTATCATCCTTTTTTGTATTTTATAATATTCTACCATGGTTTGGCTCCAAAGTCAAGAAAAAGCTCCCCGCCGATAAGGCGGGGAGCTTAAAAACATCATCCTTTTACTTCAAATCTGTTTTTGCAGCGAGGGCAGACAACATAATGCTTTCCTTTGGATTTCGGAAGCCTTAAAACTGCCTTGCATTTTGGACATTTGCGATAAACGTGAGTCTTTCTGTCGCGAAATTTATTTCTGCGAAGCTTGAAAAAACCACAAAATTTTTCGTTTTCCCGTCTTCTTGCCGCGATGTTTCTTGAGAGCATGCGGAAGATAGTCCAACCTATCAGTGCGGTGACCGATACAAAATACAGGAATTGGATCCATGGAGTGAGTAAAAGAGGATAGAGGGCATAGTAAAGAATAGAATGAGTGATAACAATACCAATGTATATCCACATTAAAGTTTTGTTAAGGGTATCGCTTCCGTATCTGCCCGAAAAGAATCTGACTAACCAGAGCTTTATTTTTCTCATTGTGGGTGCACCTCGGGATCACTCTGTACGGAGTGCTATTACGGGATCCTTCTTGGATGCCTTTCTTGAGGGGATAAGACCTGCAAGCATAGTAAGGAACATGCTTATCAGTACAAGAATGATCGCTCCAAGCCAGGGAAGAACAGCGGCAATGTTTGTGAAGCCCGAGAGCGTTTGAATAATCGCATTGACGGGCAAGCATAGCAGAAGCGTGACCGCAATTCCCATAAATCCTGCCGCGACTCCGATAATAAAGGTTTCGGCATTGAATACACGGGTGATATCCTTCTTGGATGCTCCGATCGCTCGAAGAATACCGATCTCCTTAGTTCTTTCGAGAACAGAGATGTTAGTGATTATTCCTATCATTATCGAGGAAACAACGAGCGAGATAGAAACGAATGCTATAAGAACGTAGGAGATAACGTCGATAATTATAGATACCGAGGACATCATAGTACCGATAAGGTCTGTATACTCAATTACCTTCTTTTCGTCTTTCTTCTCCATTTCAGCGTTGTATTCCGAAATGAAATCCTCGATCGCATCCTTCGATGCGAAATCCTTCGCATAGAAGTTTATGGAAGCGGGGGAGGCTACGTCGGTGTCTCCGAGCTTTTTGAGCGTGGATTGCAGAGTAGCATCATTTTCGGGAGCCATATCGGTGAGAATGTCGATCATTTGCTCGGTGGTCATTCCTATCTCACCTGCCTGTTCGTTAGCTTCTTCATTGCTGGCGAGCGATTTGATAAAGTTAACGCAGAACTCCTTGGAGAGCGAAATATCTACGAGCATACTTTCAAACTCGGTGTAGAATCCGTCCATATTGTCTTTATTGAATGCGGCGAGTGTTCCGATAAGAGTAGCAAATTTTGTATCATCGGAAGCGATACTGGGCAGACAGAATACGAGATCCTCTCTTGAGTCGATGTTCATTATTCCGTCATTGTTGAGCGCACCGTATATCATGGCCGCTGCCATAGGATTGCCACTTTCTATCACCGCGTCGTACATATCAAGGGCAAGCTTTATCTTGTTTTCGGTCGTGAGCAGAGTAGCATATGCCAACATTTTGGTGGATTTTGTCTGGACCTTGGGGTCGTCCGAGGTAAGAGGCGCGGTCTTGAAATCTTCAAGAAGTGAAGTGCCCATTATCGCGGATATGCGGCTCATGGTATTTGCATCAAAAACTGCGAAAAGCTCGTCGATATTATCAACGGTGTATTTCTTGTTTTCAAGCTCGTGGGGAAGTCCCGTGGTGATATTTATATCGGGGTGCTTTTTCTGCTCCTTGAGGATATCGGTGTTTGCGTTCTTTTCAAGCACGAGCTGAGTAAGATGCTTAGTGTAACCAAGCGCACCTGTGATAGAGGTTGCCGTCGCGTCAACGCGGGGACGTACTATACCGGCTATCTCGAGCTTTATACCGTGTTCCTCTATAAAGGACTTAAGAGCCTTTTTGTCGTCCTTAAGCTTAGGAAGCTGATCCTCCCAAAGGAATATTTCCGAGTCGGTAGGACACGTTTTGTCGGTCTTCTGGTAGAAATCCGACTTTGTGAGCATATAGAATTCCTTACCAAGAAAATCCTTCATGTCAAATGGAGGAATATCCTCGGGATGGTAGTTCTTATCTGCTATCTGGATCATGGAATCCTCTATTTCACTCTGGTCAAGCACACCGAGCATATAGAGCATGAGCTTGCTTATCTGGTTGTTCTTGCCTATTACTAGTACAAGTTCGTTGGGCTTCTCGGGCCAGTGTCCCGCGGCAAGATCATACTGCTGATCCAAAAGGTCCTGATTGTCGATCATTTCTGACAAAACGCCAAGACCGGGCATATTGCCCATTGAGGAGCCTTCCATAAGTCCTGTTAAGGAGCCGAGCTGCATATTTCCAAGAAGCTCGTCAAGACCGAGCTTGGTGGGAATGCTCTCGTATTCTTCACCGTCCTTTGTTCCCGCAGGCTTCGTATTGGTATTATAGACCTGAAGGTCAAGATTGTAAAGATACTGAATGTCGCTTGTCTTATCCTTTATTTCGGGATGAGCCTCAATATACTTTTTGAAGGATTCAAGGTCGTTGGATACCATGGAATTCATAGCGGTCACCATTTTGTCCATTGAATCGTCAACGTAGATCTTGTTGGGGTCTATCTCTCCCTCAATGTCCTTGGCAGACATCATGAGCTCCATCATTGCGGTTATGTCCTGTGTCTGCTCCTGTATGGAAAGAGGATAGGTTGAAAGAGTGTCCTCCTGCACCTGATCTATAAAGAGCTGAATTCCGTTTGAAAGCGAAAGAACCAGTGCGATACCGATAATTCCTATGCTTCCCGCAAAGGACGTGAGAATGGTTCTTCCTTTTTTAGTGAGCAGGTTTTTAAAGGAAAGAGAAATAGCGGTAGCAAACGACATAGACGTCTTTTTGTTAGCTGCTTTTCTTGCCTTCTTATTTTTACTGAGCGCTATAATAGCAGCCTCATCTTTAGCTCTTGCTTCCTCATATTCCTCCTCGGTGATAGGATTGGAGTCATCTATGACCAATCCGTCGGAGAGCTTTACTATACGGGTTGAATACTGCTCCGCAAGCTCGGGGTTGTGAGTTACCATAATGACCAAGCGGTCACTCGCTACCTCCTTGAGCAGATCCATTATCTGAACGCTGGTTTGTGTATCGAGCGCACCCGTTGGCTCATCGGCGAGAAGTATATCAGGGTTGTTTACAAGTGCTCGAGCAATAGCAACTCTTTGCATTTGTCCGCCCGACATTTGGTTGGGCTTTTTGTGTATCTGGTCGCCAAGACCTACCTTCGTAAGCGCTTCGATTGCTCGCGCGCGTCTTTCAGACTTTGATACTCCTGATAGAGTAAGAGCAAGCTCAACATTTGAAAGAACAGTCTGGTGGGGGATAAGATTATAGCTCTGGAAAACAAAACCAACAGAATGGTTTCTGTATGTGTCCCAGTCCTTGTCACGGAAAAGACGTGTAGATTTTCCGTTTATGATCAGATCTCCCTCTGTATATCTGTCAAGACCTCCAATGATATTAAGCAAAGTGGTTTTTCCGCATCCCGACGGACCGAGTACCGATACGAACTCGTTCTCGCGGAAACAAAGGTCAACACCCGCCAGAGCGGATACCACGCTGTCACCAGTTTCGTACTTTTTGACTATACCTTTTAGTTCAAGCATTAATTTTCCTTTCATAAAGTGCTGGCATGCACTTTATAGATATATTTGTGTAGTTTAAAATTATAATTCCGTTTTTTTAACTGCGAATTAATATAATTCTAACACAGTGTTAATAAGTGTGTTGGTTTTGTGAAACTTTATACTATTAAATATTTACCCTTCTTTGGCGCTGTCAGATATCGGTTCCGAAGGGGAAGAGCTTTGCCTGCTCGCGCATCTTGCTCATTACGTCTTCGGGCGATTCGGCTTTGAAAATTGCGGATCCAGCAACTATTACATTAGCGCCCGCGGAGGTGAGCATGCCGAGATTATCAGCGGTAATACCGCCGTCTGCCTCTACATCAATATCCTTGCCCGCGGACAGGGCATATTCGCGAAGTGCTTTTATTTTTTTGAGCGTTTCGGGAATGAGCTTTTGTCCGCCAAATCCCGGCTCTACCGTCATGACAAGAGCCATGTCCAGCTCGTCTATCATAGGGAAAAGCACATCAGCGGGTGTCGCGGGCTTTATTGATACAGCTGCCTTTACGCCCTTTGAGTGGATATATCTTACGACCTCTAACGGATCGCTACAGCTTTCATAGTGTATAGTTATAATATCTGCTCCTGCATCGCAGAAATCGTCTATGTATCTTTGGGGCTCGGTTATCATGAGGTGTACGTCAAATACCATTTTTGAGTTTCCTCTGAGCGCTTTTATTACAGGTGCGCCAAAGCTTATGTTCGGGACGAATATTCCGTCCATAACGTCAAGATGAAGGTATTCGGCACCCGCATCCTCAACTTTTTTTACCTGCTCTCCGAGCTTTGAAAAATCTGCGGCAAGAACTGACGGTGAAATTTTGAACATAGTTATCTCCTTTGTTTTTTTGTGTCGCAATGAGCTTAGAGCTCATAAAATGTTAAGGAAAACAAATGCGCTGCGTGTGGAAAAAGACGAAAAAGCGAAGGACCTGTACAGAGAATTCCACCCGCTCGCATTGTAGGAAGCAGGGGCAGCGAGGTCGCTGTCTTTGCTTCTTTTTGAAGATCAGCTTAACGCTTGACGGATCTCAAATAGAGTCTATCAGGCATACCGCGTGAGCGGCAATCCCGAGCTTTTCGCCTGAAAATCCAAGACCTTCCTCGGTAGTGGCTTTAACACTTACGTCGCCCACCTCCATATTAAGAGCGAGGGCGATCTTTCTTCGCATTTCAGCTATATAAGGTGAAAGCTTAGGGGCTTGCGCAATTACGGTCGCATCTATATTTGTTGGATAGAAGCCTGCTGTTCTCAAACGTGATCCAACTCGACGCAGAAGCACAAGGCTGTCCGCGTCCTTAAAGGTGGGATCGCTGTCGGGGAAAAGCTTTCCTATATCTCCAAGCGCCGCGGCGCCCAGCAGAGCATCGCTTATCGCGTGCAAAAGAACGTCCGCGTCCGAATGCCCGAGAAGCCCCTTTTCATAAGCGATCTCTACACCGCCTATGATCAGCCGTCTGCCCTCTGTAAGGCGGTGAACGTCATATCCGTGACCTATTCTCATTGTCTGTCCTCTTGAATTTTAGCGTTGTTTTTCTTTGCTCTATGCCTTAGTATACCCTCGGCAATGGCTATATCCTCTTGTGTCGTTATTTTGATGTTCTGCGCTCCGCATTCCACCAGCCGCACCGGGTGATCGATAAACTCAACGAGCGAGTTGTCATCGGTGCCCTCATATTCTTCTTTTAGCGCGACGTAAGCTGCCGCACGGTACAGCTTGGTCTTGAATACCTGAGGAGTTTGCGCCAGCCAAACAGTGCTTCTATCCTGAGTTTTTTCTATAAAGCCCTTGCTATTTGCTATTTTTACGGTGTCTGTGGATTGATGGGCAGCAGTGGCAGCTCCGTACTGATAAGCCGCAAGGCATACTGATTTTATTTGCTCTGGGCTTATAAGGCAGCGAGCTCCGTCGGCAATAGCTACGAAGACCGAACGCTTACTTACCGCGTCAAGGCCCTTGCGCACAGATTCCTGACGGCTTTTCCCACCGACCACGATCTTTGAAAGCTTTGTTATGGAATATTTTTTACAGATCCTTTCCCAAAAGGGAACTTCTTCCTCTCTGGCTACTATAATTATCTCGTGTATGCAGTCGGCTTGCTCGTAAGCGAGAAGCGTGTATGCAAGCAGAGGAGCACCCATGATATCTGTTTTTTGCTTAGTTACGCTACCGCCAAAGCGTGAAGAAAGCCCCGCTGCGGCAATTATCGCTGAGGTGAAATTCTTTGGGTCGGGAGATCCCGAGATGGCGCGTAATACGCTGACTATTTTTTGAACGAACAAATTATTTTCCTCCTGGTGTTTGAGCGCATGGAGATATCAGTCAAGCTTTCCTTCCTCGATATCCTTAAGCATAGCAACACGGGTCACGTGGTTGCCGCTGTTCATATATTCTGCGTCAATGAATGCGTCGACAAGGTCGAGAGCAAGTCCTACACCGACAACTCTCTCTCCGATACAAAGGATATTTGCATCGTTGTGCTCTCGTGTAAGTCTTGCGGAGAAGGTGTCGGAGCAGCAAGCGGCGCGTATTCCGTCGTGCTTATTGGCAGCCATGGACATGCCTATTCCTGTTCCGCAGATAAGTATTCCAAGCTGACATTCGCCCGAAAGAATTTTCTTGCACGCGGCATGCGCGTATACGGGGTAGTGGCAGCTATCGGTTGAGAAGGTTCCCACCTCCACGGTTTCAAATCCTCTTTCGTTAAGGTGAGCTATTACCTTGTCCTTTATGTTGTATCCTGCGTGATCGCATCCAATTACGATTTTCATGTTTTTTGTCCTTTCGATGTTTGTTATTGATTGTTGTTTTGAGCCTCGAGCTTTTCCGCACGCTCGCGCTCTGCCTGAGAGGGACGGAGATAGTTTACTCCAAGCTCGGTGTCGGAGCAGGAAATTCCGTTTCTAAAGTTTTGCAGTGCTACGAAAGCAACCGAAGCTGCGGATTGAAGTCTAAGACATTCGGGAACGTATCTGAGGGAGGTCAGCTTGATCGCGTCACGTGTTATCTCATATCCGTCACCGCAAAAACAGATCTCCTCACCGTACTCTGAAAGTATTTTGTCAAGCTCGCTTATAGCAAGCGCGGAGTCTGGCATAAGTCGCTCGAGCTTTTTGCCGTCTGAGCGGAAAAGAGCAGTATATACCTGAGCGCGTCTTGCGTTCATTACGGGACATATCAATCCCTTATGAAAGCGCAGATTGTGCGCTATTGCTTCGAGTGTAGACACCTCAGAGCAGGGTTTATCAGAAGCGAAGGCAAGCCCCTTGAGAGTTGCGGCGCCTATGCGCACTCCCGTAAATGAGCCTGGACCTGCGGATACCGCAAAAAGATCGATATCATCGACGGTAAGCTCAAGAGAGCGCATAACGCTTTCTATCATAGGAAGCAGAGTTTCGCTGTGGGTATTTCCGTTATTTAGAGTATATTGCGCAAGAATCTTCTCATCCTCGCATACAGCTACAGAAGCGACGATAGCCGAGCTGTCAAGAGCAAGTATTTTCATTTTGCTACTCTCCTTATTCAAGCCCGCACGAGCCGTAGCTCTATCTCACGCGCATCAGGCATGTCCGCAGAGCACTTTTTTATATCAGCACGTACGTATACGTCGGGAAGGGCATATTCTATATTCTCGCTCCATTCTATAAGGCATATACCCTTGCGATCAAAATAATCGTAAAAGCCTATAGAATAAAGGTCATCCTCGTCGGTGATGCGGTACATGTCAAAATGAAATACGGCACATGAGGGGCCTTTATATTCATTGACAAGCGCAAAGGTCGGAGATTTTACCTTAGCAGACGGCGCTATTACCGAGGTGAAGCCGCGCACGAATGCGGTCTTGCCTACACCCAGGTCGCCATACAGTGCCACAAAGCGAGGGAGAGAGGCTGACGCAAGCATTTCTTGCGCCAGCTCTTTTCCTATACGCTCTGTTTCTTCGGGCGAGACAGTGTTTATTTTTGTGGGTAAATTCATGCTTCGTTATCAGAAAAGTCCCGAGATGTTTCCGTTATCGTCAACGTCTATGTTGAAAGCGGCGGGAGCCTTTGGCAGACCGGGCATAGTCATAATCGCTCCTGTAAGGACCACGATGAATTCAGCGCCTGCGGAAAGCTTGACCTCACGGACGGTGAGAGAAAATCCAGTGGGACGTCCAAGCTTTGCGGCGTCGTCGGAAAGCGAATACTGAGTTTTTGCAACGCAGATGGGGAAGGTCGAGTATTTGGGATCAAGAGCCTCTATCTCTGCTATATTCTTGAGCGCGGCAGCATCGTATTTAACATCTGCGGCACCGTATATCTTAGTTGCTACTGCTGCGATCTTTTCCTTGATGGAAAGACCGTCCGAATACATGAACTCAAAGTTCTTTTCCTTTTCGCAAGCAGCAACTACCTTGTGAGCAAGCTCTATACCGCCGTTTCCTCCCTTTGCGAACACCTCGGAGAGAGCAAAGTCAGCACCCTTTTCTGTGCATATCTTCTCAATATAAGCGAGCTCCGCGTCGGTGTCAGTGCCAAAGCGGTTGATAGCAACTACTACGGGCAGACCGAATTTGCGAAGGTTGTCTATATGAGCCTCAAGGTTTACAGCGCCCTTTGCGAGAGCGTCGAGATTTTCAGCGGCAAGCTCTGCCTTAGGAATACCGCCGTTGTATTTGAGAGCTCTTACTGTAGCTACAAGAACGACTGCGTCAGGCGTAAGTCCTGCCTTGCGGCATTTTATGTCAAGGAATTTTTCAGCTCCGAGATCGGCGCCGAAGCCTGCTTCGGTGATGGTGTAATCAGCAAGCTTGAGAGCCAGCTTTGTAGCTCTTACCGAGTTACAGCCGTGAGCTATGTTTGCAAAAGGACCGCCGTGTATAAGTGCGGGAGTATTTTCAATAGTCTGTACAAGGTTGGGCTTGATAGCATCCTTGAGAAGTGCTGCCATAGCACCATTTGCCTTGAGCTGCTTGCAGTAAACGGGCTGTCCGCTGTATGTGTACGCCACGAGAATGTTTCCAAGTCTTTCCTTGAGGTCGGAGATGGATTCAGCGAGGCAGAGAATAGCCATTATTTCGCTGGCAACAGTTATCATAAAGTGATCCTGACGGGGAATTCCGTCCATTTTTGTTCCCATTCCGACTGTAACGTTACGTAGAGCGCGGTCATTGGTATCGGTAACTCTGGCAAAGAGTATTCTTCTCTGGTCTATACCAAGCTCGTTACCCTGCTGGAGATGGTTATCTATCATAGCGGAAAGAAGATTGTTAGCGGCTGTTATAGCATGGAAATCTCCC
Organism: Eubacteriales bacterium; assembly: GCA_045534135.1. Classification (GTDB taxonomy): domain Bacteria; phylum Bacillota; class Clostridia; order Oscillospirales; family CAG-272; genus HGM12713. The sequence continues at coordinate 513 of JAZSJE010000154.1, read as the reverse complement.
GTAAAGTGGAGGTTGATATCCTCCATTGGAACTACCTGAGCGTATCCACCGCCGGCAGCACCGCCCTTGATTCCGAAAACGGGTCCGAGAGAGGGCTCGCGCAGAGCAATGATAGCATTTTTGCCTATCTTGTTCATTGCCATACCAAGACCTACCGATGTGGTGGTTTTACCCTCACCTGCGGGAGTGGGGTTGATAGCGGTTACGAGAATAAGCTTTCCGTTCTTGCGGTCAGCCGTTCTCTTGAGAAAAGCATCGTTGATCTTAGCTTTATACTTGCCGTAAAGCTCGAGTTCGTCGTCCTCTATGCCAAGCTGCTTAGCTATGTCCGTTATGGGAAGCATTTTGGCTTCTTTTGCTATTTCAATGTCTGTTTTCATTGCTTTAAATCTCCTTTGTTTTGAAAAAGATACTATATGAATATAGTATACCACGAAATTTAGCGTCTGTAAAGGGGGAACGCTAAGTTTTTGAGCTTTTGGAGATTAATTTATTGACATTTGATTGAAAAAA
>JAZSJE010000043.1:0-10264 GCA_045534135.1 Eubacteriales bacterium | reverse complement strand
GACGCACAGGCAGAGGCTATGCGTGAGGCAGCTGAATTCAATATGCGTGAGGCAGTAAGAGCTATAATTGCGGGAGTGAGAGAACAATGTCAGTAAGCAAGATGAAAAAGCTGACGGTTGTGGCTCACAAGGATCAGCTGGACGGGCTTATAAAAAAGCTTGTGAAGCTGCGCTGCGTCGAGATATCGAGGCAGGATGACGCTGATCTTAGCGAATACAGTCTGTCCCGAATAAACTGCGACGCGCGAAGACTTGAGCTTGAGGGTGAGCTTTCAGAGATAAGCAGTGCTATAAACGTGCTCGATCCGTTTGTGAAAAAGAGCAAGAGCCTGTTTGCCCAGAAGATCAAGGTCGATATAGAGTCCTTTATCAAAAAGGGTCATGCCGACAGAGCGAAAAAGATCGTCAAGGAGGCAATTGCCGCTGAGAGCAGGCTGAACGCTATCAAGGCGGAAAGGGCTAAATGCGATGCCGACGTAATAGCGGCAACGCCATATGTCGATTGGGATATTCCGCTTGGGTTTATCGGTACCGAGCATACTGAGTGCTTCCTTGGAGTACTGCCTGCCGCTACCGATCTTGACGCGTGCGGTAAGGAGCTTTATCAGGTAGGTGGCATAGCCGAGCTGGTATTAAAGGATAAAAACGGAATATACGCGGCATTTTTCTGCCACAAGTCAGACGCTCAGACGGTGAACGCCTTGCTTTCCTCGTATGGCTTTGTGAGGGCGTCCTTTACGGGAAACAAGCTTACTGCAAAAGAGACCGTGTCGGGCGCGCTTAAGAGAAAGACGCGTCTGGACAACGAGGAGGAGAGCATAAAGAAGCGCCTTGCCGAGCTTTCGACAAGGGTTGATGCTCTTGAGGTCCTTTATGATATTTATGCTACCGAGCTGGTTACGGTAGAGCAGAAGCAAAAGCTGTGCGCTACTGAGAGCGCTGCGGTGATAAAGGGATGGATCCCCGTAAACCGTGAGGCTGCGGTTATCGGATATCTTGAAAAGGAAGATTGCGCGTACGAGACCAGCGAGCCCGAGGAGGACGATGTTCCGCCTATTCTGCTTAAGAATAACGGCTTTGCGTCGAACTTTGAATGGGTGCTTGGAATGTATTCTTACCCCGTTTACGGAAGATTTGATCCGACATTTATTATGAGTATTTTCTACTTCATAATCTTTGGTATAATGTTTGCCGACGCTGGATACGGACTTGTTTTGGTGCTTGCCTGCTTTGGAGCGGTGAAGTTTATGCATCCGGGTGAGAGCATGAAGCGCTCACTTAAGATGTTTGGATATTGCGGATTTTCATGTATGATCTTTGGAGTTCTGTTCGGAGCTTATTTTGGAGATCTGCCACTGGCGATAATGCGTAATATGCTGGACATGCCCGAAGCTGAGCTTCCCAATCTCGCGTTGCTTGGCGGAACTGGAGCAAACGTTGCCGCGCTGTTCGATCCGCTTCAGCAGCCTATGACCTTCCTTGTGATGGCGCTTGGAATAGGAGCTATACATCTTATAGCAGGTATGGCGGTCCAGTTCTATATACTTTGCAAGGACGGACATCCTATCGCGGCATTGCTTGATATCGGTATTTATTGGGCACTTTTCGGTGGATTTGCGCTTCTTGTGCTTATGCCCGACATCGGACTTTGGGTCACGCTGTCCTCTGCGGGACTTATAGTGCTGACACATGGCAGGAACGAAAAATCATTGATCAAGAAGCTTATGAAGGGCTTACTCGGTCTTTATGATCTTATAAACTACGTTGCGGACCTTTTGTCCTATTCGAGAATTTTGGCGCTTGGACTTGCCTCGGCAATAATCGCGCAGGTAGTAAACATTCTCGGAACTATGGGCGGTACGTCGGTGGTAGGACTTATTGCCTTTGTGGTCGCGCTTATCATAGGTCACTTGCTTAACCTTGCCATAAACGTGCTCGGAACCTTCGTGCACACCTCAAGATTGCAGTATATCGAATTTTTCGGTAAGTTCTATGAGGATGGCGGTGTAGCATTTGATCCCGCGCTTCCCTCGGAGAAGTTTTCACAGCAGACAAATGAATGAACTAAAAAATAAAAAAATAAATTATAAAAAATTTTAAAGGAGAACAAAAAAATGTCATTCGGTGAATTTTTGTCAACAATATTTACAGGTAATAACCTTGCGTTCCTCGGAGCTGCTTGCGCGGCTATCTTTGCCGGTATAGGAAGCGCAAGAGGTGTCGGTATCGTAGGTGAGGCCGCTGCAGGTCTTATTGCAGAGGATCCCTCTAAGTTCGGTAAGACCCTTATCCTTCAGGCGCTTCCCGGTACACAGGGTATCTACGGTCTTATCACCGCGTTCCTTATAATCTTCAACATGGGAATACTCAACGGTGAGATGCCCAACCTCAGCTTTGAAGCAGGTATGTACTACTTCGTAGCAGGACTTCCTATCGCAATAGTAGGTTACTTCTCGGCTATCAGACAGGGCAGAGTTGCTGCAGCGGGTGTTTCTCTCGTAGCAAAGCGTCCTAAGGAGTCCGGTAAGGCTATCACCTCTGCGGCTCTTGTTGAGACCTATGCGATCTTCGCGGTTCTCGTATCTCTCCTTCTCGTTCTTTTTGCTCCTGAGTTTCCTCCCCAGGTATAATCCTGACTGATTTTATATTCAAACTGTAACGGGATGCCGCGCGTGCGGTAAATAATAAGGAGGCGTAATGACAGGACTTAGCAAGATCACGGATAAAATTCTTGATGAAGCTAAAAGAGATGCCGAGGCACGACTTGCCGAGGCTGATGCTGAGTGCGCAAGAATAAATGCCGAATATAAGCAAAAGACGGAAAATACCGTAAATGCACTTAACGCCGAGATCAGAAACGAGGCAAACGAAATAATTGCCCGCACCCGCTCGGGTGAGGCGGCTTTGCACAAAAATGCTTTGCTGAAAACTCAGGGCGAGATGATAGACAGAGCCTTCGAGATCGCTGAAAAGGAGCTCGTAGCTCTCGGCAACGATGAAAAGACAGATCTCTTGACGGGACTTCTCTGCGCAATAATCACTTCCGAATGGGAGTCGGAGCAGAGCAGGGATGATATTTACGGTGACGTAGAGGAGGGTGAGCGTATCTATGAGGTAATGCTCAACCCCAAGGATCGCGCGCATTTGGGTGACGCGGTCATCAGTAATTTCAAAAGACGTATAGTAGGAAAGGATATGGGAGATATAGCATCCAGAGTAGTTCTTTCCAATGATACGGCGGATATTGAGGGCGGTATCGTCGTCAAGGTAGGAAGCGTTGAGATAAACAGCTCTATAAAAACGCTTGTGGCTAATCTCCGTTCCTCTTATGAGGCGAAGGTGGCGAAGATACTTTTTCCCTAAAACTAAGAAAGGTTGATAGAAAAAATGGCTAAGGGCTATAATGCAACCGAATATATGTACAGCTCTGCGCGTATCCGCGCTCTTGAGTCTAAGATAGCTACGGGAGATCAGATATCACGCCTTGTTGACGCTGAGAGCGTTGAGGCGGTGGTCAACTCGCTTGGCGATTTTGGATTTGAGCCGATCTATGACGAGTCATCAAAGCTTTGCCGCGAGGATATGCTTCTCGGCGTGCTGAAGGTCGGCTTTGCTAACGTCGGAGAGATGGAATGCAGTGAGGCTGTAGGATTTTTAAAATATCAGTACGACGCGAACAACATAAAGACACTCATAAAATGCTCGGTGGCAGGTATACCCTGCGAGGATATGCTCCTTGCGCTTGGAAGTGTGGATATCGCTACCTTGAAGAAGGCGTTTCTTGAAAAGGATTATTCTTGTTTTCCCGAGAATATGGCAAGAGCTATAAAGGAGGCCGAGGAGGCCTTCGCGGCCACTGCCAATCCCCAGAAGGTCGATTTTATCATTGATAAAGCAACCTTTGCGGATATGCTTGAATCGACCGCTAAAAGCGAGATCCCGCTTGCTCAGAAGCTCGTGCTCAAGAGGATAGACACAGTAAATCTTATGATGGCTGTAAGACTTATCCGTATGAAGCTCGGCGCTACCGCAAGAGTGATATTTGACGAGGTATTTATTGAGGGCGGATCGCTTGATCGTGATAATCTTGCCGACGCTGTGGAGCACGGTGAGGACAAGCTCTGCGAAACTATCGCGTATAGCAGCTATTCCGCGTTTGGAGAGCTTATATCGGGCGGGGCAACGCTTGGAGAGCTTGAAAAGGCGGCGGATAATCTGATCATCGGAGTCGCTAAGGAGGCTCGCTATACTCCCTTTGGCGCCGAGGTCGCTATAGGTTATATTTTCGGACTTGAATACGAGGTCAAAAATATAAGGATAATCCTCGCGGGTAAAGAAGCGGGACTCTCGCCCGAGGTAATTCGTGAAAGGATGAGAGAGAGCTATGTATAAGATAGGAATAATAGGTGACCGCGACAGCGTTCTCGGCTTTATGGCTCTCGGCTTTTCGGTCCATGAGGCGCAAAAGAGCGCGGATGCGGCGCTAAAGCTGCACGAGCTTGCAAGATCGGGTGAATACGCGGTAATATTTGTGACCGAGAATTTTGCTCTTGAGATGGGCGAGGATATAGCTAGATACAAGGATGTACCGCTTCCCGCTATAACAGTTATTCCGGGTGGCAGCGGAAGCACGGGCTACGGAATGGCAAATATAAAGAGCGCTGTCGAGCGCGCTGTTGGCGCAGATATCCTCTTTAAGAATGAAGAATAATAAATCTAATAACGCCTTTGGCGTTTGGAGGCATAATAATGGTTGAAGGAAAAATACTCAAGGTTTCGGGACCTCTGGTAATAGCGCAGGGAATGCGTGAGGCCAATATGTTTGACGTGGTTCGTGTCGGTGAAAAGAAGCTTATCGGTGAGATAATCGAAATGCACGGCGACAAGGCGTCTATTCAGGTCTACGAGGAAACGGCAGGTCTTGGCAGAGGAGATAAGGTGGTTTCTACCGGTGCTCCCTTGTCGGTAGAGCTCGGTCCCGGATTGCTTACAAATATTTACGACGGAATACAGCGTCCCCTTGAGGCGATGCGTATCCGCTGCGGCTCGAATATAACTAAGGGTATCGACGAGCCTGCCCTTGACAGACAGAAGCTCTGGCACTTTGAGGCACAAAAGGAATTTGGTGACAGAGTAAAGGCGGGCGACGTGCTTGGAACGGTTCAGGAGACCGAGGTGATCACGCACAAGATAATGGTTCCTCCAGGAAAGGACGGAACTGTTGTGGAGCTTCGTACGGGTGACTTTAAGGTTACCGACCGTATAGGTAAGATAAAGTATGACGACGGCAGGATGGAGGATATCACGCTTATACAGAAGTGGCCTGTGCGTGTTTCGCGTCCCTATGCGCAAAAGCTTCCTCCCGTTGAGCCTATGATATCGGGACAGAGAGTTATCGACGCGCTTTTCCCGATCGCGAAGGGTGGAACCGCGTGTGTACCCGGTCCCTTCGGTTCGGGTAAAACGGTGGTCCAGCATCAGCTCGCAAAGTGGAGTAACGTTGACCTTGTTGTTTATATAGGCTGCGGAGAGCGTGGAAACGAGATGACCGACGTTCTTCGTGAGTTCCCTGAGCTTACAGACCCCCGCACGGGAAGATCGCTCATGGAGCGTACAGTGCTCATAGCAAATACGTCAGATATGCCTGTTGCTGCGCGTGAGGCATCTATCTATACGGGTATTACCATAGCGGAGTATTACCGCGATATGGGTTATTCTGTAGCGGTAATAGCAGACTCGACGTCACGTTGGGCAGAGGCTTTGCGTGAAATGTCGGGACGTCTTGAGGAAATGCCCGGTGAGGAGGGTTATCCCGCTTATCTTACCAGCCGTCTTGCTCAGTTCTACGAGAGAGCGGGTAAGGTAGTGTGCCTTGGCTCTGACGCGAGAGAGGGTGCGCTTTCGGCTATCGGCGCGGTTTCTCCTCAGGGAGGAGATATTTCCGAGCCCGTTACTCAGGCGACGCTCCATATAGTAAAGATATTCTGGGGACTTGATTCGTCCTTGGCTTACAGAAGACATTTCCCCGCAATAAACTGGCTTAATTCCTACTCACTCTATCGTGACAGACTCAGCGATTGGTTCGGTGAAAATATTTCCAAGAGCTGGATGGAGAACACAGGCAGGCTCTTAAAGATACTTCAGGAGGAGAATGACCTTCAGGAGATCGTTAAGCTCGTCGGTGTTGACGCGCTTTCATCTGATGACAGAATGACGCTTGAGATCGCGCAGTCTATCCGTGAGGACTTCTTGCAGCAGAGTGCGTTTGAGGATAATGACAGCTACACCGAGCTTGAGAAGCAGGCGGCTCTCATTGAGCTTATCTTCTCATACGGAGAGAAGGCTAGTAAGGCTGTTGCCGAGGGAGCTAACATAGATAAGATATCCGCGCTCCCCGTAAGAGAGCGAATAGGCAGAGCGAAAACTGTGCCCTTCGCGGATTACAAGAGAGTCTACAAAGAGATAGACGAGCAGCTCTCAAGAGAGCTTGACGCTCTTGTAGCCGAAGCAAGGCTTTGATAAGGAGGTACGTGCAAAATGATCAGAGAATACAGAACAATTGAAGAAGTTGCAGGTCCTCTTATGCTTGTAAAGCAGGTCGAGGGCGTTAAGTATGACGAGCTCGGTGAGATCGAGCTTCCCAACGGTGACGTTCGTAGATGCAGAGTTCTTGAGGTTAACGGCAGAGACGTTCTCGTTCAGCTCTTTGAGTCGAGCGCGGGACTTAATCTTGCTAACAGCAAGGTAAGATTTACGGGTCACGGCGTTGAGCTTCCCGTTTCCCAGAATATGCTCGGACGAGTATTTAACGGTATGGGAGAGCCTATTGACGACGGAGCGAAGCTTATTCCCGACAAGAATCTCGATATAAACGGAACACCTATAAATCCCGCGGCAAGATACTATCCGTCCGAGTTTATTCAGACAGGTGTATCGACCATCGACGGACTTAATACTCTTGTAAGAGGACAGAAGCTGCCCATATTCTCGGGCTCGGGTCTGCCTCACGCAAATCTTGCGGCGCAGATAGCAAGACAGGCAAAGGTTCGTAATTCCGACTCAAAGTTTGCGGTTGTATTTGCGGCTATCGGTATTACCTTTGAGGAAGCTGACTTCTTTATATCCGACTTCAAAAAGACAGGAGCCATCGACCGTACTGTTCTCTTTATAAATCTCGCGTCTGACCCCGCTATTGAGAGAATATCAACTCCCCGTATGGCGTTGACCGCGGCAGAATATCTGGCATTCGAGTGCGATATGCACGTTCTTGTAATACTGACCGATATAACTAACTACGCAGAGGCTCTGCGTGAGGTTTCGGCAGCGCGTAAGGAGGTTCCCGGACGTAGAGGATATCCCGGATATCTTTACACCGACCTTGCTACCATGTACGAGAGAGCGGGAAGAAAGATGGGCTCAGAGGGTTCGATCACCATGATCCCGATACTGACAATGCCCGAGGATGATAAAACTCATCCTATTCCCGACCTTACGGGATATATTACCGAGGGACAGATAATCCTCTCGCGTGATATGTACAGAAAGGGATATATGCCACCCGTTGACGTGCTTCCTTCGCTTTCAAGACTTAAGGATAAGGGAATAGGCGACGGCAAGACCCGTGAGGACCATTCGGGTACCATGAACCAGCTTTTCTCGAGCTATGCGAGAGGTAAAGAGGCTAAGGAGCTTATGGTCGTTCTCGGTGAGGCGGCACTTACTCCCATGGACAGACTTTACGCAAAGTTTGCCGATGAGTTTGAGGCAAGATATATAAACCAGGGATTCTACGAAAACAGAAGCATTGAGGAAACGCTGGATCTCGGTTGGGAGCTTCTTGCGATACTTCCCAAGAGCGAGATGAAACGTATCAAGCCTGAGTACGTTGAAAAATACTGGAAGGGCTAAGGATAAGCGTTAAAACGAAAGGTCAGAAAAAAGATGGCAGAGATTAGAGTAAATCCTACCCGAATGGAGATGAAAAAGCTCCAGGGCAGATATACTACTGCGCGCAGAGGTCATAAGCTTCTTAAGGACAAGAGAGATGAGCTGATGAAGCAGTTTCTTGAGGTCGTAAGAGAGGACAAGGCGCTTCGCGAGCGTGTAGAGGAGGCTTTACCCAAATATTATCGCGGATTTTCGGTAGCAAGTGCTTCGTCAAATCCAAAGATGATAGAGGAAGCTCTTATATCTCCTAAAAAAGAGGGTGGGGTAGAGGTTTCATATAAGAATATGATGAGCGTCATTGTTCCCGAGTTTGAGTTTTCCTCTGCCGGAGAGTCGGCACTTGAAAGCTTTAACTACGGTCTGGCTTTCACATCCGGAGAGCTTGACGTTTCGCTTCGTGAGCTGAACGGAATTCTTGGTGATCTTCTGCGCATGGCTGAGCTTGAAAAGAAGGCACAGCTCTTAGCCGAGGAGATAGAAAAGACCAGACGCCGCGTAAACGCTTTGGAGTATATAATGATGCCGCAGTATCTCGCGACTATAAAATCTATAAAGATGAAGCTTGACGAGAACGAAAGAGGCAACACGACACGATTGATGAAGGTCAAGGATATGATGCTCAAGGCACAGCGACAGTCCGCAAAGCCCGAGGATGAGGAGCAGGAATAAAATTTATAAGGATCAAAAAAACCGACGCGAATAACGTCGGTTTTTTGTGTTTTTCGAACGCTGATTTTTATATTTTTGGGTTCTATTTTTTGTGCAGATGCATATATTTTAGTGTGATGAAAAGGAGAATTATAGCAAAAAGACAAAAAAATGATAATTTTTAAAAAAAACAAAAAAAAAGTATTGACAATGTGATGGGAATGTGTTAAAATAGTAGCATATTCGTGAAGTATTTATACTTTCGAATAAATTGTGTGGGCAAGTCCCACGAAAATTGTGAAAGGAGTTAATGGACATGGGAAAGGGTCAGGCAACAGTAGGATTGGTTCTTGGTATCGTAGGAATCGTATTTGCATTTGGTTTCTTCATTTCACCTTGGCTTTGCGTATTCGGTCTCCCCGTAGCTATCGTAGGTCTTGTTCTCTCTGTAGTAGGTGGCAAGAAGCTTAAGGCTAACGGTCAGCCCGCTGGTCTCGCAACTGCTGGTCTCATCATCGGCATTATCGCAACTGTTTACGCAGCAATTTCGTTCTTCACTTGCGGTCTTTGCACCATTTGCGCAGCTTCCACTGTAAATTCTCTCGAGAACGCTCTCGATGATTACAACGATGCTCTCAATGATGCACTCAGCAATCTTCCTAACGTTTAATAGTTAGGCTTACATGAGACAAAGGCACAAAACAGACTTGTTTAGCATTAGTTTTCTAAATGAGTCTGTTTTTTGCTTAAATTTTCAAAGGATTTTTTAAAAATTTATGAGTATAAAGATATTTTCCTGGGACGTTCCGCTTTACGGAATTATGTTTTATTCGGGCATAATCATTGCGGCAGTGGTTGCGTTCCTTATATGCAGAAAAAAACATATCCCGATATTTGATATGGTATGCTCCGCAGTATACGTAATGATAGGCGGTATACTTGGCGCGAAGCTTCTTTTTATAGTGGTAACGTGGGACAGTATAATGGAGCTTTTTGATAAGTATCCTGCCGCTGACGTTATTTACTCAGTTATAAAGGGTGGTTTTGTATTCTACGGCGGACTTATAGGCGGAGCCTTGGGTCTGTTTATATACGTAAAGCAGTTCAAGCTTAAGCTTGGAGTATTTACCGACCTTTTTGCCACTGTTTTGCCGTTAGGACACGCAATAGGCAGAGTTGGATGCTTCTTTGCGGGTTGCTGCTACGGAATGGAATATCACGGACCGCTTTCTTATACATACACGGTTACCGCGGGTACTACACCTCTGGGTGTTCCGCTTCTCCCCGTACAGCTTATTGAGGCAGCTGCACTGCTTCTTCTTTTCGGGGCTTTAATGTTTGCTTATTTCAAAGGTAAGGATCATCCCTTCCTTTGCACAAAGATATATGCCATCGCATATTCCGTAATAAGATTTGTTCTCGAATTCTTCAGAGGTGACAAGGAAAGAGGCGTAGCGCTTATTTCTACATCGCAGTGGATAAGTATTGCGATAATCGTTGCTGTTGTTGCTATCTGGATAGTAGGGGCGCAGTTGAAGAAGAAAAAGGCAGCTCAGGCTCAGGTACAGGAGCAAGAGATAGAAGCTTAAAAGAATAAAACAAATAAGACCGACCATAAGGGTCGGTCTTATTTGTTTGGTGCGGGTAACAGGGGTCGAACCTGCACGAA
>JAZSJE010000237.1:0-2078 GCA_045534135.1 Eubacteriales bacterium | reverse complement strand
TTGTGAAGTCGGATCGTAGCCATGTCGTTCTGTGAGCCAAGGAGGTGGAAATGAAAATTGTCTTCCTAAGACCGCTTGGCCTCCGACTTGTATTGGGGATATCGTGGAGCTTGAGGTCAAGGAATATCTTGTGTCCTCTCTTTTTGATCTCGCGTACGATAGAGGGACCCTCTGCGTAATAGAGCTCCATACCGATTTTAACGAAGGGCTTCTCGTCCTTGAAAAGGTCAAGAAATGCAAATGTTTTTTCAGCGCTGTCGAAGTCGCAGGCAATGATTACGTCTTTTCCCATTTTATTTTACTCCTTTTATTATTTCTTCAAGTGAATTTATATTGTACTTTTCCATAACGCGAGGGAGATCCTCGATCATCTTTTTACAAGCGAAGGGGTCTACAAGATTTGCCGCGCCGACTTCTACCGCGGTAGCGCCCGCGAGCATCATTTCGATAACGTCCTCTGCCGAAGAAACGCCTCCCATTCCCACAACGGGGATATTTACCGCGTGGGCTACCTGATATACCATTCTTACGGCAACGGGGAAGATAGCCGCTCCCGAGAAGCCGCCCATTTTGTTGGCGATCACGGGCTTACGGGTGCGAAGGTCTATTCTCATGCCGAGCAGGGTATTGATAAGGCTTATTCCGTCAGCCCCCGCCTCCTCACACGCCTTTGCGATAGAAACTATATCGGTCACGTTTGGTGAGAGCTTTATTATTATCGGCTTTGTCGTAACAGCCTTGACTGCGCGTGTTACCTCGGCCGCCGCCTCGGGCGAGGTTCCGAACGACATTCCGCCGCCGTGTACGTTAGGGCAGCTTACGTTTACCTCTATCCAGCCGACCTGGTCGCACTTATCTATTTTTTCACAGGTATAAACGTACTCGTCTACCGAAAAGCCGGAAACGTTTGCCATGACCTTTTTGTTAAAGCATTTTGCGAGCTTTGGAAGCTCAACACCGATGACCTTTTCAACACCGGGGTTTTGCAGTCCTACCGCGTTTATCATGCCGTTGGGGCACTCCGCGATACGCGGAGTGGGGTTACCGAAGCGGGGCTCCTTCGTAGTGCCCTTAAAGGAAAACGTGCCGAGAATATTTATGTCGTACAGCTCTGCGAATTCATAGCCGAATCCAAAGGTTCCGCTGGCGGGAATTATGGGATTATCCAGCTCGATCCCGCAAAGATTTACTTTCATTTCTGCCATAAGATCTCCTCCTTCTGCATAACGGGACCTTCCTTGCAAATGCGCTTGTATCCTGTGATCGTCTTGCAGGAGCAGCCCATGCATGCGCCAAATCCGCAGCCCATGCGCTCCTCAAAGCTGAAGCTTCCGCCTGTGGTGGATTTTGCGTATACTGCCTTGAGCATAGGCTCGGGTCCGCAGGTATAGAAGTGCGTATAGTCGATGTCCATAGCATCGGTAACGAAGCCCTTTTTGCCGTAGGAGCCGTCAACGGTCGTTACCGTGACAGAAGCACCGAGAGCGGCAAATTTTTCCTCATAGAAAACCTCGTCCTTTGAGCCGAAGCCAAGGATCACCGAGCATTTTTTGCCCTCGGTGGCAAGCTTTCTGCAAAGAAGATACATCGGGGGAACGCCCGCGCCGCCGCCGATGAGCAGGGGCGCGTCACCCGCAAGCGAGAGGTCGTAGCCGTTGCCAAGACCCGTGAGAACGAGAAGCTCTGTTCCCTCGGTCATCTGTGCCATTTTTTCGGTGCCCTTGCCGACCACCTTGTAAATAAGCGTCAGCTCATTTCCCTCAACGTCGCAAACCGATATAGGACGACGCAGATAGAAGCCGTCGAGCTTTATATTAACGAACTGACCTGAAGCGGTGATGTCCGACGTGTCGCCGATAAGCACCATCTCATAGGTGTTCTTCGCTATTTTTTCATTTGTTTTGATTGTGAAAATAGAGTCTTTCATTGTTGATCCTTTTTATTTTTTTCTCCTACTTTTCTTGAAAGAAAAGTAGGCAAAAGAACTTCATACTAAGGTGTTTTGTTATTGCCTAACTTTGAGCGCTGACGTAGCCGACTATGTTTTGACCGTTAAAGTAAGCAAAAGAGCTTCATAC
>JAZSJE010000244.1:0-3924 GCA_045534135.1 Eubacteriales bacterium | reverse complement strand
CATAAGCCTTCTTGCTTTTTGTACGTGGAGCCAGGAAAAATTAACCGTCGAGCTTGTCAACACTACGTTAGGAGTTGGCGGACGCGAGAGTATTGAGAAGATAGTAAAAGCGATAGCGTGTAACGATTTTGAAACTATCTTCGCTACAGTCGCAGCAGTTGTTACATCGGCAAAGGATATAGGAGTATTCTGGCAGGATCTCTCTGATTATTACAGGGATATGCTTGTTATAAAAACTACAGCATCAGCAAGCAGCTATCTTGATCTCACCGACGACGAAACTGAAAGACTTATGGAGAGCGCAGCGCTCTTTTCAAAGGAAAGTTTGCTTTATCACTGCAGAATTCTTGATGATACCTTCTTTGTAATGCAAAAGAACGGTGTCGCAAAAAGAACGGTGGCAGAAATGGCACTTATAAAAATGTGTGATGCTTCACTTGACAGCTCGTATGACAGCCTTATGGCAAGAATATCAAAGCTCGAAAGTGCTATAGCCTCAGGAAGCTTAGCAGTCAGCGCCAAGGAAAACGGGGATGAGGACAAGCATGAGGATATGGCAGCCGAAAAATCCTCTCCAAAGAAGATCGAGCCCATAGAGCAGGAAAGACCGCAAAGGTCTGTCGAAACGACCGCGCAGTCCACGCTTAAGGCGCTTAGAGGATGGAGCGAGATAATTGATAAAATGCCCGTATCCGAAGCATCGGTCATGGGATTTTTAAAGCCCGCCAAGGCACTTGTTGATGACGGTGGAAAGATCTATGTTCGTTTTGGCAGTGACTTCGCAAAGGGAATGGTCGATAAGCCGAAAACAAGGGAAGCGCTCAGAGCCGCGGCCTGTCTTGTGCTTAACCGAAGCTTGACTCAGGATGACATAATATTTGGCATAGTTGAGGGTAATGAGGACACCCTGGACGAGCTTGATGAATTTAATATTGAGTAAAAAATAAAGGAGATAAATAAAAATGAGAGCAAATATACCGAAGGGAATGGGTGGCGGTCCCCAGAACATGAGCGCAATGATCAAGCAGGCGCAGAAGATGCAGGAGGATATGGCTGCACTTCAGGAGGATCTTGATAACAGAGAATATGAAATATCCGCAGGTGGCGGAGTTGTCGGTGTTAAGATCAACGGTAAAAAGGAGATACTTTCTATCGATATTGAGCCCGAAATAGTTGATCCCGATGATATCGAAACTCTTTCCGATATTCTCGTAGCGGCAGTGAACGAGGCTATAAAGAGAGTCGAGGATACAAATAGCGCTGAAATGTCAAAGATAACTGGCAGCATGGGCATGGGTATGCCCGGAATGTTCTGATATGACCGAATACATAGAGGCGCTCCAGCATCTTGCCGAGCAGTTCGGAAGATTGCAGGGAGTGGGTAGAAAAACTGCTATGAGAATGGCGTTTTCGGTAATAGAGCTTGATGCGGATGCCGCTGAAGAATTTGCCAACGCTATCATAGAAGCGAAGCAAAGGATACACGAATGTCCTATATGCGGAAATCTTACCGACAAGGAGCTTTGCGCAGTATGCGAGGACGAGAGCCGTGACAGAAGCGTAATATGTGTCGTGGAGGATGTCAAGGCGGTAATGTCTATAGAAAAGGTAAGGGAATTCAAGGGTGTTTATCACGTATTGGGAGGAGTAATTTCTCCGATAAACGGAATAACACCGGATAAAATACGCTTTGCCGAGCTGCTTGCGCGAATAAACCGTGACGGAGCCGAGGAGGTAATAGTTGCTACTAATCCTACACCTGATGGGGAAGTGACAGCTATGTATATCTCGAAATACTTAAAGCCGCTTGGGATAAAGGTCACTCGCTTAGCTTATGGAATACCTGTGGGATCTGAGCTTGAATATGCGGATGAAATAACACTTGGACGCGCGATAGAGGGCAGACAGGACGTATAAAAACAAAAAAGACCGATCAATCGGTCTTTTTTTAAAATCTCGTAAAAATTTTCTAATATCCTTTACAAATCTTGCGAAATGTGTTATAATATTGCTATAATGCGGGTGTATAGCACCATTTATGTATATTTTACTTAAGGAGATAGGTTTATGAAGAACAAAAGCATTTGGATTAAGGCTATATTGGTGATGCTGATTTTGTGCGGCATACTCGTTCTTTCGGCTTGCGGATCCGCCGAGGAGGAGGAAGAAACCGACACAACCGATAAGGAAAAAGAGTGTGAGCACGTAGTCGAGCAATGGTTTGTTGTTAAAGAGGCGACTTGCGTAGACGGCTCTGAGGAGGGCGAGTGCGTTCTTTGTAAAGAAAAGTTGACCAAGACCGTAAAGGCTATATTCGAGCACGAGTATGGCGAGTGGGAAATAGTAACCCCCGGAAGCTGCAAGGCATTGGAAAAGAAGACAAAGAAATGTAAGACCTGTCCTGATTCTATTACGGAAGAAGCTAAGGAATACAGCTATCATACTTACGGTGATGATTTCAAGTGCACGGCATGTGGTATTCAGGCAACTCCCGAGCTTGAATACACGCTTAGCGCTGACGAAAAGTTCTACATACTTTCGGGAATTGATTTTATTGCCGATCCTGAGAATCCCGATAAGACTATAGAGATCCTCGCAATGGATACTGTTAAGGGTGTGCCCGTGACAACGGTTGCTGATGATGCATTTTTGGGATGCGAAATGATCACCAAGGTCACCCTGCCTGAAACTATTACAGAGATCGGCGCAGGAGCATTCAAAAATTGTAAGAAGCTTACAGCTATAGATATTCCGGCAGATGTTACCGTCATTGGCAAGGGCGCTCTTGAGGGCTGCGTGGCTCTTGAAGGAATCACACTTCCTTTCGTTGGAGCAGAGAAGGACGGAGATGTTAATACTCACTTCGGCTATATTTTCGGTGCTGCCAGTGAGGCTGAAAACAGAACTTTTGTTCCCAAGAGCTTGAAAAATGTTGCGATCAACGGAAAGGTTGCTATAGCAGACTTCGCATTCAGCGGATGCGATATGCTGACCGCTGTTGAGCTTGCTGACGGAATTAAGGCGATTGGAAGCAATGCGTTTGCGGGATGTGATGCTCTCACAGCTGTGGTTATCCCCGGATCAGTTGAGAAAATAGGTACAATGGCATTTTACGGATGTGATCTGCTCGCTAACGTAAAGTTATCCGAAAACATTAAGATAATAGGCTCTTACGCGTTTAGCGACTGCGTAGCACTTACGTCCGTTACCTTCCCCAAAACAATTACTCAGATCTGCGACGGAGCTTTCAAGGGCTGTGTAAAGCTTGAGGGTGCTTCGCTCAGAAACGTTGAAAGCCTTAACTCTATAGGAGAGTCTGCGTTTGAGGGCTGTGTAGCACTTAAGGCAATTACGCTTGGCGATAACGTTGAAACAATTGCTGACAGAGCATTTGCTGGCTGTATCGAGGTCGAGGCATTGACTCTTTCCAATGCTTTAAAGAGCATAGGTGACTTTGCGTTTGAAGGCTGCGATAAGGTAAAGGAAGTAGTGATCACAAAGAACGTTACTATTATAGGAGAGTCTGCGTTTGCATCCTGCGATTTATTGACGAAGGTTTCCTTTGATCGCGATACAAAGATAGCTGTTATTGAGGATGGCGTATTTGCTGACTGCGTAAAGCTTCAGACTATTGTCTTCGCAGGTGACCAGGAGGATTGGGACGCTGTAGAAAAGGGTACCGATTGGAACAAGAACGTCGGAAGTGCCCTTGATAAAGAAAAAGATGAAAAGTTTGAGATCGTCTTTGAATAATTTTAAATAGTTTTACTAAATTAAGGAGCATCCGTTCGGGTGCTCCTTTTATTGTGTTGAATATATAAAATTTTCCAGGGAGATCGCAATTGTCTGGCACAGTTTATTTTGGTATTCATCGCTGCAAAGCAATTCACATTCCTCAGGGTTTGATAAAAAACCGCATTCCAG
>JAZSJE010000119.1:0-3582 GCA_045534135.1 Eubacteriales bacterium | reverse complement strand
GTTCGATGGAAGCTTATAGCAGGAAGCTTATTTGTTGAATATACTTGTCCCGATGACATAGAATGTCAAGTTATTCTTCCCAACGGAGCAATATGTAAGAAAACGGAGGATATATGAAAAAAATATATTTAGACGGGAAATGGGAGATGAAGAACTCCAAGCTTGGAAACTTTTCTGCCATAGTTCCGGGCTGCGTACATACCGATTTGATATCAAATAAAGTTATCGAAGATATCTTTTGGAGAGACAATAATAGGGAATATCAGTGGATCGAGAACGAGGATTGGGATTACCAATACGTATTTGACGCTGATGTTGATAGTAACGTCTCACTCGTTTTTGAAGGACTTGATACCTATGCAGAGGTGTATTTGAACGGCGTGAAATTGGGAGAAACAAACGATATGTTTATTCCCTATAGATTTGATGTGTCTTCCGTATTAAATGCTAAAGAAAATATTTTGCAGGTGCATTTCCGTTCTCCAATAAAGGAAATAGAAAGCTTACCTCTATGCAATGGCGCTTTTACTAGAGAAAGACTTCGCACTCGCAGACTACAGTGTACTTATAGCTGGGATTGGGTAGACCGTTTCGTAACGTGCGGTATATACCGTCCTGTATATTTGGAATATGAAAACGGAATAGACATTGACAGTGTCTATATTTATACTGAAAATTTAGATAGCTTCAGTGCTCAGGTATGTGTGGAATTTTACTTTAAAAATTATGACCGTGGAGCAATAGCTCACGTGGATATAATATCTCCCGACGGAGCTGTTGCCGCATATACGGATATGTACGTAGACAGAGAAAAGATGGTGTGCCGCTTTGATATAGTCGAGCCTCACCTTTGGTATCCTAATGGTTACGGTGAACAACCTTTGTATTTACTTAAAGTAACCGTAGGTGATAACACTCACGTTGAGAACTTTGGAATACGCACACTGAAAATTTTGCAAATACAAGATAAAAAGGATGAAAAATACTGGAAAAAGGCACAAGCGGCAGAGAAAAGCGATGCAGGAAAAAAATACGCCGTAAGCCAAGACTATGCGGGATTTCAAGTTGTAGTTAACGGAGTGAAAATTTTTTGTAAAGGTGGTAACTGGGTACCTTGTGAGCCATTTCCTTCCAATGAAAGCGATGAGAAGATACGTAGACTTGTCAATATGGCAAAGGATATGGGGGCTAATTTTCTAAGAGTATGGGGCGGTGGATTATTTGAGAAGAAATCCTTTTACGACGAATGTGACAAATGTGGCATTCTTGTGGCACAGGATTTCCTCATGGCTTGTGGAGAATATCCCGATAAGGAACAGTGGTTTATAGATTTACTTACAAAAGAATCCGAATTTGCTACCAAATATCTTCGAAATCATCCATGTCTTGCGTGGTATCATGGAGATAATGAAAACGCAACGCGCGGAAGTGACATCAAAAGCGATTATATAGGAAGAAGTAGCGCGCTTGACGGAATATTACCTCAGGTATATAAAAACGACCACACGCATCAGTTGTTGCCTTCAAGTCCCTATGGGGGTAATACATATGCGTGTATTACAAAAGGAACGTCTCATACAACTAAATTTCTTGGAATGATCTTCGATTATTTCGTTTATGACAAATGTTCAGATTATAAGGAATATATGGAGCAGTTCGTTTCAAGGTTTATATCTGAGGAAGGTGTTTTCGGTGCAATTACCCGTCCGTCTATGCTCAAGTTTATGACGCAAAGCGACCTTTTGAACGATGAAAAAGAAAGTATGATAATATATCATACAAGAACCAACCCAAATATGAAAAATCATATTTTTAAGTGCGTCAGGGATTTTGCCGAAAAGGTTCTTGGAGACTACATTGATTCGGAAGATAGATTTTTTAAATACAAATTCATTCAGTATGAGTGGACAAGAATATCCTTTGAGAACGTCAGAAGAAATCTTGGATACTGCAACGGTCTTGTCTTTTGGATGTATAATGATTGCTGGCCTGCCGCTCTTGGATGGTCCTTCGTGGATTATTATTTGTTACCCAAACATTCGTATTATTCATTCCTTCGAGGCGCAAAGCATATTATAGGTTCTGTAATTCCAAAAAATGATAGATATGCAATGGTTATAAGTACAGATAATCAAACATTTACAGATGTATTGGTGAAGTCATATCTTGTGAAAAAAGGGAAGGTGATTGATACCTATTCCACGGTATCTAAAACATTGGGATACGGTACTGTGGAGATTGATATTCCATATTATTACGATGATGAAGCTATAATTATTTGCGACATTGAATACGAAAATGGTAACGATAGATGCTTCTATAAAGAAGGTGCTCTTACTCTTTGTTTATGTGATAGGTTACTTGAAGTTGTTGAGAAAAAAGATGATTCGATAGTATTAAAAGCCAACGGATATATTCATGTAGTTGAATTGGAAGGAGAATATATTTTCGAAGATAACTGTTTCCAAATGCTTGAAGGTGAAATACGTATTTTGAAATTCAATAAATTGGGAGATTCTGAATTTACACTAAAGGCATATACTATCGCACAATAAATTTATTAAAGGATGT
Source organism: Eubacteriales bacterium (assembly GCA_045534135.1). Taxonomy (GTDB): domain Bacteria; phylum Bacillota; class Clostridia; order Oscillospirales; family CAG-272; genus HGM12713. The sequence continues at coordinate 1,011 of JAZSJE010000119.1, read as the reverse complement.
GGTATTATGAAAAAAATTTTAATAGAGGGACACAGAGGATATTGCGCAAAGTATCCCGAAAATACGCTTATTTCCTTTGAGGCGGCAATTGACCTCGGAGTATATTGCTTTGAGTTTGATGTGCATCTGTCAAAGGACAAAGTACCCGTAATAATGCACGACGCAAACGCAAAGCGTACCTGCGGAGTTGACCGCAAGCTGTGTGATATGACACTTGAAGAAATAAAGACGCTTGAAGCGGCTTACACCGAAAAGTTCGGTGATGAGTTCGTGGGAAAAGGACTGCAAGTACCAACTCTCGGAGAGCTTTGCGAGCTTGTAGACAGAAAGCGCCCACATATGCCTCTCGGAGTGGAGATAAAGGACTACGACGAGGAAACGGTGGACGCAACCGTTGCAATCTTGAAGGAATACGGACTTTTTGACAACGCATGGTTTTACGCCTTTGACGCGCCTACGATAAAATATCTGAAAACGCAGTATAACGCAAGAACTATGGGCTATCCCGATTTTCAGATGAAGCGCTTCGATTATGATGAGGGCTACCGTTATTACGACGAAATTGGACTTAGTATGAGTATCGTCAAGTCAGAGGTATTCCCGATATTCGCAAGTAAGGGCTTGCCTATGCATCTGTATTGCGCTGACACAGAGGAAGACGTAAGACTGTGCATTGAAAAGGGTGCGGCGCTCATAACCGCTAACGATCCCGTGCCCTTGATTAGTATTTTGAACAACTCATAATAGTTAAGGCAATACTGCAAAAATTCGGATGATACAATTGAACCATCAGAATTGTGCGGTGTTGCCTTAATTTTATCGGTAAATTTTCGCTTTTAGTTATAGAATGTTTTGCTTTAATATAGGTCATAAGGCTAAAAATACTGCTTCGAATTTCAAGCGGGAGAAAGGCTCTGGGTCGTAAACGCCCAGAGCCATATTCACATCTGTCGGCAGAGCCGACAGAATAAGCGGTTGTGAGGATTTAAATTAAAAGATGTCTGTGGGTCA
>JAZSJE010000059.1:0-12795 GCA_045534135.1 Eubacteriales bacterium | reverse complement strand
CATAGGGGGTGCCGTTTTTTTCTCATCGAAAACAAATCCGCCCTCAACGTCTATGCTCTCAAGAAGAACGTTAGTCTGCTCCTCCTCGCTCACGCTCTCCTCGACGGCAGGACATACCACGTAGACCTGTCCACCGCTTTCCACCTGCTTTCTTATAAAGCCGTTAAGCCTTGTTCTATAGCTTTCATCCACCACAAAGGTGTCTACCCTCTGCCTTCCCGGTGGCACCTCGTCTATCATAGAGATATCAAGATCACCATAGAGCGCAAGAGCAAGTGAACGCGGTATCGGTGTGGCGCTCATAACCAAGATATGCGACATGGGATTTTTTCTTGAAAGCGCGGAGCGCTGATCAACACCGAAGCGGTGCTGCTCGTCAACCACGGAAAGACCGAGAGAGGAAAATTCCACACCGACCGACAGCAACGCGTGTGTACCGATAATAACGTCTATTCTGTCATCCCCCTTTGAAGCCAGGGATGCGTATATCTTTCTTTTTTCAGCAGCGGGAGTAGCACCGACCAAAAGAGCCGAGCGTATTCCAAGGCTCTCAAAAATTTCCGACAGCGAAGCGTAATGCTGCTTGGCAAGTATCTCTGTGGGTGCCATAAGTGCCGCTTGATATCCGCTCTGCACCGCAAACATCATTGCCGCAGCCGCGCAGACCGTTTTTCCGCAGCCAACGTCGCCTATTATCAAACGGCTCATAAGGGTATCGCGTGCCATATCACTACGTATCTCCTCGATGACCCTGCTCTGCGCTCCCGTGAGAGCATAGGGCAAAATATCAAGAAGCGGCGCGATATCACCCTTGTCACAAGAAACGGCGGGCATTCTCTTGTTTTTTGCGCCCGAAAGGCTGATACCGAGAGCAAATTTAAAAAACTCATCAAATATCAAGCGTTTTTTTGCCGCCGCAAGCGCGACAAAGCTATCGGGCGCGTGAATATTCTTCAGAGCGTAGGAATACATGCAAAGCTTATTTTTTCTGCGTATCTCCTCGGGCAGAGTATCCTCTGAGCTATCTGTTGTAGCCGCCAATACAAACGCGCTTCTTATATCCTTGCTTATCTGCTTTTGAGTCAAGCCCTCGGTCAGCGGATAAACGGGGATTAGAGGCGCGAGCTCTGCTTCCTCGCTCCACGCCTCGTATGCGGGGGCTGTCATTACGTAGCTACCCTTCTTTTTTTCTATTTTCCCATAGAACCTAAAAGTGCTTCCGGGAGTAAAAACTGTTTTAAGATATTCCTGATTAAAAAAGGTTATCTCGCACACAGCACTGTCATCGTATGCCCTGAGCTTTGTCAAAGTCATTCGCCCCTTGACTCTTACGCTTTTGGGTGCTGTGCCGATCGTGAGCAGATACGCATTTTTGGCAAGTCCGTCACTTTCTGTAATAAGCTTTATATTTCCTCTGTCCTCATAGCCTCTGGGATAATGAAGAAGCAGATCTCCGACAGTGAAGATGCCAATCGCCGCATACCTCGCGGCTCTTGCCGCTCCAACCCCGTAAAGCTTTTTTATATCAGTATCAAAAACGTTCATCGACTCACCTCCCCGCACCGTTTTTTATATTATACACTATCCAACAAACTTCTGTCAAGAAAATTCACGCACAAAGGCGGGGGTATAGATTTTGTTATATTTCACCAAATTTTCTATTAAACGCTTTTTCTTGTTGACAATCGGCAAGATGTGTAGTATAATGTAGCTTAGAAAATAATATTTTGCGAACCGGAGGTTAGCAATGAAGAAACTTATAGCACTTTTATTGGCACTTTTACTCATTATCTGTATGGTAGCCTGCTCTGGCGGCGATGAGGAAGTAGAGGAAAACACCGACGACAAAAAGACTAAGCTCGAAACAAGCTTGACTACCGACGTTGGAACCTTTGAGTACGACCGTAACGATGAGGGTGATTACGAAATCACAAAATATACCACAAAATCCACCGCTCTCGTTGACATAGCTCTCCCCAAGACCACCGCGGACGGATTTGATATCGTAGGCATCGGTGCGGAAGCATTTAAGACCGTTCTTACTGTAAAGAGCGTTTCTATCCCCGAGACCTATACGTATATTTCCGATTATGCTTTCTATGGCTGCGATAATCTTGAGAAAGTAACTATGACCGATTCGGTCGATACACTTGGCAAGAGCGCTTTTGAAAAGTGCGTGAAGCTTGCAGACCTTACCTTCTCCAAGAACGTAACGGCTATACCCAAGGACACCTTCAACGGATGTGTTGCACTTGAGGCTATCGATCTTACAAATGCTTGTACCGCTATTGAAAAGGGCGCATTCTTTGGATGCACAGCTCTTAAGAGCGTAACTGTTTCTGAGAAGATAAACTATGTTTCAGCATATGCATTTACCGGATGCACCTCTCTCGAAGTTACCACCGAGAACGGCGCTAAGTATCTTGGAAACGCGGACAACGCATACATAGCGCTCATTTGCGCTGAGGATCTCACCGTGGAAAGCGTTATCGTTAACGACAAGACCAAGCTTATAGCTGAAAGAGCATTCGCTTACTGTGACAAGCTCGAAACCGTGATTTTGGGCGATGCGGTAACAGTTATAAACGGAACCTGCTTTGAAAACGATCCCGAATTTGATAAAAAATTCGGTGATGATGAGATCCCCCAGGTAACTCTTAATTTTGACGCTTCTACCTATGAATTCGGCTACTATCTTGGAACCGACTCCAATCCTTACATGGTTCTCCTCTACATCGAGGCAACCAACACCGATGACTTTAAGCTTCACAAGGACACAAAGATAATTACCGACACCGCATTTGAGAATTCAAAGATCAAGGATATCAGCTATGCGGGAACAGAAGCAGAGTGGGACGCTATTATCAAGGGCGAAAATTGGAGCCATGACAGAAACATCAACGTTCTTTGCTCTGACACAGTAACCGAATAATTCAAAATCAAAAATTGGGAGCTTTACTAAAAGCTCCCTTTTTTGTTTTCCTTATTTAAGATTTATCTTGAATTTTTGCTTTATCTCGCTATATACCCGCTCGTCTATAAGCGGACAAAGCAGAGCGCTAAAATGATTTTTTGAATGAGAGAAATGGCAGATCATTCCCTTGTCATCCGCTCTTTTTCTCCATTCATTACACTCACAAGCGAGGCAAACGGAATATTCACTTTCAAAGCCGACCTCTACAGTAAAGCTTTCACCGTTCATTTTGATATCTATCCGTGCCTCACGCAAGGACGCGTTATTACGAGCCGAAAGAAGCATAGTAAACAGAAAAGTACTGAGGAGCGAAAAATCCACTTTAGAGCAATATCTGCTTGCTTTACCGCTAACGCTTAGATCTATGGGACAGCCCGTAAAATAAGAAAGCGCATAGCACTGCCTTCTTATCACCCCAAGTCTTTCTTCATGCGACACGCAGGAATCAAGTCGGTATACATCGCAAAAGCATGCACGCAGCTCCTCGCAAAGCTCCAAAATCTGCTCGCTTAATAGATTGAGCCTTGGCGAAAGTCTTGACGCTTTTACATCAAGATAGCTCGAAAACACAAAGCCACCGTCATTCCTCCCTGAAAGTATCCTCAGCACATCCTTTGGCTCGGCATAAAGCTTCAGTGCCACACAAAAGCTGCTTGATGGAAAAACTGACGGAACTATTATCCAAAGCTCCTCCCTGCTTCCCGTTACAAGCATTTTCTCGGTATATGACATGGCAAATTCTCTTATCTCGCGCTTTTGATCGGCAGAGAGTGCATCCACGTTGATCTCATCACCGTATATCGCTCCCCGTGTTACCACGGATATTTCAGGATATAGCTTCAACAATACCCTTGCCGCCAGAAAGCGCCTGCTCATTACGTTTTCTTTAGTGTAAAGCTCTGTTACCGCTCGATCTGTTACCACTGCTCTTGTTTCCTTTTAACATAAATTACAATATCTATAATTATAAATTTTTTATCCTTAAATGTCAAGTATCCACTAGCTTTTTGTTGACAAAAGTCTTTGACAATGCTATAATTTACTTAATAAAGCTTGAAAGGAGCAATATACCAATGAAAGTAACTGTTTGGAACGAAAATCAACACGAAAAATCCGTACCCGCTGTCTGCGAGCTCTATCCGGGTGGAATTCACACATATATCGCGAATTTTCTTAAGTGCGACGATGTTGAGGTAAAAACCGCTACCCTTGACGACGAGGAATGCGGGCTTACCGACGAGGTACTTAAGGATACCGACGTTCTCATCTGGTGGGGACACATGGCACATCATAAGGTACCTGATGAGATAGTAGCACGTGTAAAGGATTATGTTCTCTCGGGAATGGGACTTATAGTCCTACACTCAGGACACCACTCTAAGATATTCAAGGCACTTATGGGCACTACCTGTAACCTCAAGTGGCGCGATAATGCCAGAGAGCGCATCTGGACTGTTGCTCCCAACCATCCCATTGCGGCAGGTATTCCCGAAACATTCGTGCTCGAGCCCGAGGAAATGTACGGAGAGCCCTTCGGTATTCCCGAGCCACAGGAAACCGTCTTTATGGGCTGGTTTAACGGTGGAGAGGTGTTCAGAAGCGGTTGCACATGGGTACGTGGAAACGGAAAGATATTCTACTTCCAGCCCGGTCACGAAACCAATCCCTCCTATCAGAACGAGCACGTTCAGACCATAATCAAGAACGCGGTAAGATGGGCGTGTCCCGTAAACAAGAACATTCCTCTTGTTTGCCCTCACGTAGAACCCGTTGAAAATATCTGATCAAAAAAAGGCTCCGTAAATCGGAGCCTTTTTTATTTGTTCAATTTGTACCCTGCGATGCGTTGATCTCCTCCTGGGTGATTACCGTCGTGCCGTAATCCTTGAAGGTCCATACAGTGTCAGTCGTATGACCTCCCTCAAGGGTTTCGCCATTGTATACACTTTCAGTAAGCGTGCACTCGAAATAAATAAGATTTCCCTTTGCGTCAAACTTTACCTTTCCGTTGGTCATTGTAACCTTATCTACACGCTCATCATCAATTGTTATTTCCTTCTTAATAGCATTCTTGGAGAGATAAACCTGATTTTCGCTGTCATATTCGAAATTGTCACGCTCATCAAGAACCGAAAGGATTACCTGAAGAAACATATCTCGCTGAAAATCCGCATCACTTCCCGTAAAGACCTTATGCACAGTTTTGGGTGTGCCGTTAATCATTATCGTAGCAGTTCTGTATACCTTGTCTGCTGTCAATTTTACTGTCTGCGTTTCCCTTCCATTCTCTGAGTTCGGAGCCTCCGCCAGAATAGTGACGTTGTCAAAATTATCATCGGCTATTGCCTCCTCCCAATCCTCGCGGCTAAGACCGTCGGTGGATATCTCGTCGGTTCCCTGACAGGATACGAGCATCAGGAAAAGCGAGGTAATCATACAAAGAATCAATACAAGGCTAAAAATTTTTTTCATTTTCTTTCTCCTTTAAATTTTAATATGTAAATTAATATATAAATTTCAATTTATATTATCTCATCACGGTGGATAATGCCCTTATCGTCGTTAAAAACGACTCTGGTCTTACCGTCATCGTTAAAAGTAAGAGCGCAGCCTATAAAGGAATTTCCGTTTTCCTTGTCGAATATAGGCTTTGAACCGATAATCGCGGGACAGGACTGACCCTGATTATCAAACTCACAGCCCGGCATTGATATCCCAACAAAATGATAGTGCCCGTAAAGCAACAGCTCGGGCTTTACGTGCTCTCTCATAAGCCTTGACCACTCACCGTAAAGCTCCTGCTCTATATCAAACGGTGGCTTGTCGATTCGGGTAAATCCTATATGAGAAATAACTATTCTGTGCTTTACTCCCTCTGCATTATATTCGCTGTCAGCGTTTTCAATTACATTCTTTATAAATTCCGTTTCCTTAAGTCTGAAATGGTGGAAGCAGATAGTTCCGCCGTATTCGGCATTCGTATCTCTCTTGTCCTCACCGCAGTCAAGCAAAAGTCCCCATACGCAACCAACACGGAAGGTGTAGTACGTATTTCCGTTAAACGTGGGGATATAGTTCGGCATATCCTCGGCATGTATTCCTCTGGTATCGTGATTTCCTCTTGCGAAGACCGCGGGGCATCTACCCTTCGTAATTCCCGAGGCGATCTCACAAATGGCATTAAAATTCTTTACATCACCGCTATGATTGGGAATATCACCGTTAAGCACTAAAAGATCTATCTCATCCCCAAAAAAGCTACCTGCTCTGATGGGCTCAGCCACAAGATTATGAGCATCTGACACGTGATATATATTTATCGCTCCGCCATTCTTAACGGGCTTAAAGGAAACGGTCAGCTCCCTCTCGTCCTCACTCGTCGGGAAATACGGTACTCTCTCTATCATCTTCTTGTAAACTACGGTATATTCCTTAGCCTCGTCAAGCACCGACATAGGAAGCTCTGCCTTATGCATATTGGTATTTGAGCGAAGTATTCCGTTGCAATCATCGTAGAAGATCTTATCTCCGACCTTGACCCACATTATGACCTCGTCGTCAAAGGGCACGAAAATGTTGTAATTATTACCTACGGCAAAAACCGTAGGATAAGCAAGCATGTGTTTTGGCAGCATAATATTTACTCCTTTTAATCAATCAAAATTGTCGGTCCTGAATGGCGATAGCGGCAATCCCGCCTTGTTATAAACGTGCTTTCCGCAGTAATAATCGTCAAAGGCATAGCGCGCAAGTATTGGCTTCTTTACCTCATCGCTATGAAGAATAAGCTTATTTCCATCAAGCTTGACCTTGGCACGCTTCAAGCAACGGCTCTCGTCGGAAACATACATCTTCAGCGATTCGTTACCGCCCCATCCGATACGAAGTCCATCGGCATTGTCGAACTCAAGAATAACCTTCTCGCCCTCAAACGTAGCTTTTCTGAATACGGGCTGATCTGCATATATATCGAAGCCATAGCTATGCTTCAATATCTTCATGACGGCTCTGTGAGAAAGCAGCTTTTTCTGAAGCGGGTGGATATCGTAAAGATCACCAAGCTCCATAGAGGTAACAAGATAATTATTGGGGGCTATCTCGGTTGCCATTTGCTGCTGCTCGCGCCTGAACGCCCAGTTCTCTCCCGTAACAAATCTGCCGTCTGCCGCCTGCTCACCCTCATAATCCCAAAGAAACGCAAAGGTAGCAAGCTCTATCGCGTATATTGGAAGGTCGGGATTTTCAAAGCTATCCCTCATACATCTCATGTAGGCAAGATATTTTTCAAGATACTCATACCTTGAGTTAGACTCACCCTGATACCAGACTATTCCCTTGATGCCGTACGGGATTATCCTTGCGTACATCGAATCGTAAAGGCAGGAGAGTGCGTTTGGTGTGTTCGGTCCCTCGGGAAAGGGTGGCAAAAGCATCCGGCCGTCAGGTCCGCCTGCCAAAGGACGCACACCGAGCTCTCTTACACGCTCGATCTCACCGTCGCCAACGGTGTCATATATATGCTTAAAGCTTTCATCCGCCGCCTTAAGCTTTTTATTGTGCTCATCAATATCAAGCCTCGCGACCTTTTCATCCCATTCCTTGACAATATGGGCAAGCGAAGGGTCGCTCTCAATCCATTTTCTACCCGTGAAGGACTCCATTCTTACTCCGCCCCAGTTACAGGATATCATTCCCACAACACAGCCGAGCTTTTTCTGAAGCTCCTTGGCAACGTAAAATCCGATCGCCGAAAAGCGCGCGGCAGTCTCGGGCGTGCATTTTTCCCAAGGTGTGTCCACCGAATAGCTTCTTATAAAATGCCAGCCGTAATTGGGTTCATCGCGTCTGAGCCGACGGGGCACGGTGAAAAAGCGTATATTTTCATTAGTGGAGTTATCAGCCTCATCAATTCCGTAATCAACGCGGAAGAGCGGCATCTCCATATTGGACTGTCCGCCGCAGAGCCACACCTCGCCTACGTAAACGTCTCGAAGAACTACTCTCTCGCCGTTAAGCGTGACCTCCATCTCATACGGACCTCCGTATTCGTCACAGGGCTCAAGAGTAACGCAAAAGCTATCCTCATTCGAGCAAAAGCTGACGCCCTGTCCAAGGAAACTGACGCTTCCCTCTCCACTACCCTCACCGAACACCTTTATAGGTTGTCCCTTTTGTATGACCATTCCGTCAGTAAATATGGTTGCAAGCTTCATAAGAACTCCTTAAGCTAAAGCCTTTATTGAGCTAATTATATCACTATCATTTGTTTTTTGCAACCGAATAGCACAAAAAAACAAAAAAATCTCTTGACAAAAAAGATAGTCTGTGCTATAATTCAGTAAACCGTTGAAAAGGAGTAAGTAGCTTACGCCAACTTCATTCAGAGAGCCGCGGACGGTGTGATCGCGGTATGAAAGCCGTATAGCGAATGGACCTTTGAGGGCAAGCGGAAAGAAAGCAGCTGCTTTTGAGTATGTGCGACGGATGACTTACCGTAAAAAAGTCTGCATATATCAGTATGCGTAAGAGGACGTTATTCGTCAAGCAGGGTGGCACCGCAGGATTTTTAGTCCTGTCCCGGCAAACGAGATTTGCGGGACGGACTTTTTTGTTTGCCCCGACTAAAGTTAAAGTCGAAAAGACTTGAAAGGAAGCCTATTATGTCACAGAAGATCCCCTACAAAATTTATCTTGAAGAAAGTGAGCTGCCTCGCGAGTGGTATAACGTGAGAGCGGATATGAAAAAGAAGCCCGCTCCCCTTCTCAACCCCGAAACTCTCGAGCCTATGACGCACGAGGAGTTGGCTCCCGTATTTTGCGATGAGCTTATCCGTCAGGAGCTTGACGATACCACCGCATATTTTCCCATTCCTACCGAAATAAGAGATTTCTATAAAATGTACCGCCCCGCTCCCCTCATAAGAGCTTACTGCCTTGAGGAAAAGCTGGGTACTCCCGCTAAGATCTACTACAAGTTCGAGGGTAACAATACCAGCGGAAGCCACAAGCTCAATTCAGCTATAGCTCAGGCGTACTACGCAAAGAACCAGGGACTTAAGGGTGTTACGACCGAAACAGGCGCAGGTCAGTGGGGCACGGCACTCTCTATGGCGTGCTCGTATCTCGGACTTGACTGTAAGGTATTCATGGTAAAATGCTCCTATGAGCAAAAGCCCTTCAGACGCGAGGTCATGAGAACCTACGGCGCATCGGTAACCCCCTCTCCCTCCATGGACACCGAGGTGGGCAGAAAGATACTTGCCGATCACCCCGGAACGTCGGGAAGCCTTGGCTGTGCTATATCCGAGGCGGTAGAAACCGCATCCAAGACCGAGGGCTACAGATACGTTCTCGGAAGCGTGCTCAATCAGGTCGGACTGCATCAGTCTATCATAGGTCTTGAAACCAAGGTAGCACTTGATAAATACGGAGAGAAGGCAGATATAATCATCGGCTGCGCGGGTGGCGGATCCAACCTTGCGGGACTTATCGCTCCCTTTATGGGCGAAAAGCTTCGAGGAGAGGCAGATTACCGCTTTATCGCGGTTGAGCCTATGTCCTGCCCCAGCCTTACACGCGGAAGATACGCATACGATTACTGCGATACGGGTGCGGTTTGCCCCCTTGCCAAGATGTATACTCTGGGCAGCAACTTCATTCCCTCTGCAAGCCACGCGGGCGGACTCAGATATCACGGAATGAGCCCCGTGCTCTCCGAGCTTTACGATCAGGGACTTATGGAAGCCGTATCGGTCGAGCAGACCTCTGTATTTGCGGCTGCCGAGTATTTCGCGAGAATTGAGGGTATACTCCCCGCTCCCGAAAGCAGCCACGCTATAAAGGTAGCTATCGACGAAGCACTCAAGTGCAAGGAAACAGGTGAGGAAAAGACTATCGTATTCGGTCTTACGGGCACAGGATACTTCGATATGTTCTCCTATGAGAAGTTCCACGACGGCAAGATGAGCGACTATCGTCCTTCCGACGAGGAGCTCGAGGCAAGCTTTAAGAGATTGCCTAAGGTCGACAAATAACAAGGCAAAGCGCTTATACGTTTGTATGAGCGCTTTTTTGATGCTGTCAAGCGCGTATTCATCGCGCTGAGTTATGAGATTATTGAGCAAATTACACTTGACACTAATTGTATAAAGTGCTATAATGTATCTGTATATTTGTATTTATACTGTGGAGGTAAAATATGAAAAGATTTTTAGCCCTCTTTCTTGCGGTGCTGATGCTCGCTTTGGTTCTCGCATCCTGTAACGGAGATGCGCCCGGCGAAACCTCTGACACAACCGCAACGACAGGACAAATGACTGACGACAAAAACGACTCGCTTAACAACGATCCTAACCAGGGCGGCAATACCAACCAGGGCGGCAACACCAACCAGGGTGGCAACACCAACCAGGGCGGTAACACCAACCAGGGCGGTGAAACCCAAGAAAAAGTAGTCCCCACCTACAAGGGCATGACAGTTTCGAATACTCTCCCCCAAAACTCATCCCTTATGGTAAATAACGTAATTATGCTCAGCTCTGCTCCCACAATTGATGCAGATCCATTCAAGGACGGAAACAAGGGTCTTAAGGATAAAATAGGCAAGGACCTTCCAAAGCCTACCCCTGTTGTGGATACCTACTATGCGCAGAAAAACACCGACGTATACATACTCATACATATTGACAACCCCAGTGACTATGAAATACAGTCCTTCACGCTTGGCGGCCAAAAATATGCTAACTATATGTTTGAATCCGGCTCTACCATGGAGCTTTTGATAATCAGGGTCAACGTAGGTAATGCAGAGGAATACGTCGACTATACCATAGATGCTATAAAATATATCGACGGCACTAAGATAAAGGACGTTAAGCTCGACGGAAAAACCACCGTAAGAGTAAATATAATGCCCGAGGATCAGCCCGAGGCTACAATAATCTTTGATCCCATAGCGGGAGTTAACATTTCCGGAGAGGTTACGCTTTCCGACCCCGAAGGTTTACTTTCCGACAAGGAAAACAGCATTTACCTGGTAGTTTATGACGGCAACGATATTTTGAAAACGGTTTATCTTAGCATTGAAGAAAAAACCGCCTTTACCGTAGAAGATCTGGAGCAATGGACCAACTACCAGTTTGCCGTAATCGCTATTTACGACGCGCTTGACGGATATGGTGAAACCGCACACATTATCGCAAGCTACCTGGCTCAAACCACGTATATAGGTGATACGGGTAGCGGCTCGAGTATCATCTCGGGCGGCGCTCCCAGCGGCGGTTGGGAGACACTTGATTTCGAAGGTCAGGTAATTACAATTTTGGCTCGCGATGACTATAAAGTATCAAAGGAATGGCGGATGGTTGATGATTCCGACGAGCTTTCTATAGCAATAAATGAAAGAAACGAAGAAGTAGAAGAAACTCTCAATCTTTTCGTTAATATGGTATATTTTGGTGACCAGTGGTATAATACATTTGTAGAGGACATTCTGCTGCTGGTTCAGCAGGACGTTGATGCTCAACTTAACATGTACGATATCGTCGCCTGCTGGGGATTTGGGGGAATGACACCTGCTCACCGCGATTGCTGGGCTAACCTTCTCGACCAAGACACCTTCCCCTACTTTGATTTCAAGCTTCCTTGCTGGAACCAGTCATTGGTTAAAAACGGAACCGTTAACGACAGACTATATCTCTGCGCGGGCGACCTGAACCATTCTATGTTCGATTCCGCTATGATACTGTGGCATAACGTGGATCTGTATGAGGAGATTCTTGAAAAGACCAACGACACCACCTCTCCCGAAAATATTCAGGACTGCGTTGTAAATGGCCGATGGACCTTCTCCGAGCTTTATAGGTGGTCTTCTTACTATCAGGATGCCGACCCTGAGGGCAACAAGGGAGATATCTTCGGTCTTTACATGAACGGTGAGAAGTGGCCCATGCAGCCCTTCGATGCAATTCCTTACGCTTGTGACCTTGAGTTCATCAAGACCAATCCCGACGGAACTCACTCCTACAATTTTGGTAACACCAAAACTGAAGCGGCGATGGAGATGTTACGTGGACTCTGGTACGGCGAAGGTGTTGCCCACGAATCGACAGGCGGACCTTCCTTCCCCTCCGGTAAGCTTCTCTTCTCCGCAGATGTCATCTGGTCAAGCGAAGAAGGCAACATTGCTCTCCGTGAAATGGAAGACCGTTACGTCCTTATTCCTTGGCCTAAGTACGACGAGGCCCAGGAGAACTACGCTACCACCACTATGGACTACTTCACCACGATGGCTGTAATCGACCACTCTCACTCTCCTGTTCCCACCAAGGGTGCAGCGATCAGCGCATACCTTGAATACGCTACCGAGTATTCTTACACCTACGTTCGTATGTACTACTTCCAGGAGATCGTAGAGCCTAAGTACTACAGTGCGGAAGACGACGGAACTACTCGCATAAAGTCCATAGCAATATTCAATGCAATCATTAACAATATTGAATATGACTTCGGTACTATTTACGCGCCTTGTCTTGGGAACGTAATCACTAACTGTTGGAGATATAACGTCCTTACCCAAGTAGACGGAAAAGTATATCCCGGCACGGAAACCGTTATAAACAAGTATAATAATAACAAAGTGTATTACGATGAGTCTCTCATAAAGCTTGATAAATGGCTCGGCTTGGTTGAATAAAAATTAATAAATACCCCCCCGTTTAAAAACGGGGGGTTCAGTTTCGGGCATAGCCCTAAAGGTACTGGCTACGCACAAGTGCGCTTTTTATTTGATTTCTGCTCATCGGCAAAGCCACTTTTCAACC